>CAHJXE010000237.1 GCA_903644085.1 Hyphomicrobiales bacterium | reverse complement strand
CCGCCGGACGCGTGGACCCCTGGCCGGCGGAACTCCGCCGTCTCGCCCAATCTCGCCGGTTTCCGCCCCCGTGTCACCAGGGGTCGAGTGCGGAAAAGCAGGAGTTCCGTGCGGAAAAGAACGTCAGGTCTGCGCTCTTTCGCGCCATCCGAACGGGCCTGAGCGCTCGTAGAGCCAGCGGTACTGGCTCGTCATCTGGCGCGCCCGGTAGAACCGGAACCCCGCCGACGCGATCAGAGCCACGACCGCGAGGTCGATCAGGTAGTAGTGTGCGCTGACGAGCGTGCCCCCGAACAGCGCGAAATGGATGAAGCGCACCGCGCCCGCGAGCGGCACGCACCACACCAGCGTCTGCCAGGGCGAGCGCCAGGTGAGCGCCATCGCGCGCCCCGTCATCCAGGCGGCCCAGCCGCCCAGGATGCAGGTGACGAGCGCGAAGAGCCAGATCGAGGGTTCTTCGTAGAGGATGCCTTGCATGGTCCGTCCTTCAATGGCGGGTTCGGTTCCGCCGCGTATGGAGCACGCTGACGATCACCAGTTCATCGGACGCGAGATCCAGTTTGTAGACGACCACGTATCGTAGACGAACGATCGACCATTCCCGCGTACCTCGCTGAGTGCCCGATCTTCCCATCGTCGGGAAGTCGGTCAGTCGATTGCAGGTTAAGACGATCGTCTGCACCGTCTTGATCGCGGCCGTCTCGTTCGTCTCGGCGATGAAGTCGTGGATGGCGCCAATCTGTCGAAGGGCTCGCGACGAGAAGCGAAGCTTCACACGCCCAAGCGCCGCCACATCGCCTCGACCTCGTCCTCCGTCGCCAAGCGCTCGGTTCCGTTCTCCAGGCCCTCCAGCGTCTGCCGGACCTCCTCGATCTGTTCGGGCGTGAGCACGTAGTCCGGCGGCTCTTCGCGTGCGAGAAAGGCGAGAAGCGCCTCGGCCGCGACGTCCTGCTCTTCGTCCGGCCTCGATCGCAACTCGGCGATCGCTTTCTCAAGCATCTCGGTCATGCGCCGATCCGACTCCGTTCGGTATCGCGGTCAGCCGTGTCTGAAGAGCCGGTCCGCTTGATCTCGGCCGCCACGTGGTCGCGCAGAACGGCGTTGATCCGGCCATCGACGTCTCGTCCCTTCGCGCGGAAGAAGTCGATCACGTTGCGGTCGATCGCGACGGGCTCAGGCCGGGCCCGCATCTGCGTCTCCGCATCCTCCCAGAACGCGTCGTCGAGCGCGGGGTGGTCGGGGTCCGACGCCGCCAGCGCGTCGATCTCGTCATCTGTGAGCGCGTCTAGATACGCCCAATCCGTCTTCGTCTGGACCGGTCGATAGGTGCCGTCATCCTGGCGTTCGAGCGTCGTTCCGTCCTGCAGACGTATGAAGGTCATGACATCACCTCTCGTCGTAGAGGGCCCGTTCGCGACGACTCGACGTCCAGGCGGTGATCAGCCAGATCAAGTCCCGACGTATCGTATAGACGACCGTGAACGATCTCGCGAAAGCCATTCCGATCGTGATCCGCCGCGCCTCGCCATAGTCTCGCCTCAGGTCCGGAAAGTCCAGGCGTCGCACGTCGTCAAAGACGGCCGCCATGTCCATCAGGTCGATGCGTCGTTGCGCGAGAACGAACCGTCGCTTGCCCGGATCACAATCGAAAGACCGTCCTTCGTCGCCGACGCTCAATGCCGGCCGCCCTCCAGGTAGGCGGCCTTCACCTGCGGGTCGTTGAGGAGGTCGCGCCCCGTCCCGGAGAGCGTGATGGTGCCCGTCACCATGACGTAGCCGCGATGGGCGAGCTTCAGCGCGTGGTAGGCGTTCTGCTCGACGAGGAAGACCGTCATGCCCTCGCGGGCGTTGAGGTCTCGCACGACGTCGAAGATCTGCTTCACGATCAGCGGCGCGAGGCCGAGCGAGGGCTCGTCGAGAAGGAGCAGGCGCGGCCGGGCCATAAGCGCGCGCGCGATCGCGAGCATCTGCTGCTCGCCGCCCGACATCGTGCCGCCGCGCTGGTAGAGCCGCTCCTTCAGCCGCGGGAAGATGGTGAGCATGCGCTCGAGGTCGGTCCCGAAATGCGCGAAGTCGTCGAGCGAGGCCCCCATCTGGAGGTTCTCGTAGACGCTCATGCGCGGGAAGATGCGCCGGCCCTCGGGGGATTGCGCGATGCGCAGCCGCGCGATGTCGTGCGTCGCGAGCCCGCTGATCTCCTGGCCCGCGAAGGTGATGGAGCCGCGCCGCGCCCGAGGACTGCCGCAGATCGTCATCATCAGGGTCGACTTGCCGGCCCCGTTCGCGCCGATCAGCGCCACGATCTCGCCCTCGTGCACGTCGAGGTCGACGCCTTTCAGCGCGATGATGTTGCCGTAATAGGTCTCGACGCCGCGCACCGCGAGAAGCGGCGTGCGCGCCGCGCCTTCGGCGGCCCGGGTCTCGTCCACCAGGACGTTGATGCCCCCGACGCTCATAGCGCGCCCACCTCGGCTTCGACCTGTGCGACCTCCTCGTCCTCGACGCCGAGATAGGCCGCGATGACGCGCGGGTCGCTCTGGATCTCGGCCGGCGTGCCGTCCGCGATCTTGATCCCGTAATCCAGCACCACGACGTGGTCGGAGATCTCCATCACGACCGACATGTCGTGCTCGATCAGCACGAGGGACGTGCCCTGCTCCTGGCGGATGCCGAGCAGGAGGTCGTTGAGCTCCAGGCTCTCGCGCGGGTTGAGGCCGGCCGCCGGCTCGTCGAGGCAGAGCAGGACGGGCTCCGTGCACATCGCGCGCGCGATCTCGAGCCGGCGCTGCGCCCCGTACGGGAGGTCGCCCGCGGGATCGTCCGCGCGGTCGACGAGCCCCGTGCGCTCCAGCCAGAACACCGCGCGCTCGATCGCGGCGCGCTCGGCGCGGGTGTAGCGGGACAGGCCCAGGATGCCGAAGAGCGAGAAGCCCGACGCGATCATGAGCGCGTTGTGCTGCGCGACGAGGAGGTTCTCGAGCACCGTCATGCCGGAGAAGAGCCGGATGTTCTGGAAGGTGCGCGCGACCTTGGCGCGCCAGATGATGCTGTGGCCGGGCAGCCGTTCGAGGAGGTGCGTGCCGTTCTGCCCGTGCAGGCTCATCATGCCCTCCGTCGGCCGGTAGAACCCCGTGATGCAGTTGAAGACGGTCGTCTTGCCGGCGCCGTTCGGGCCGATCAGCGCCGTGATGTCGCCGCGCCCGCAACGGAACGAGAGGTCGTCGACGGCCACCAGCCCGCCGAAGCGCATGGTGAGGTGCTCGACCTCGAGCACCGGGTCGGTGTCGTGACGCATCAGCCGTGGCCCTCGCCCACGAAGCTGCCCGCGATGGACTTGCGCTCTCGGAGCGCCACGGAGGGCTCGCGCACCGAGATGAGGCCGCGCGGCCGCCACACCATCATGGCGACCATCGCGAGCCCGAAGAGGAGGAGGCGGTACTCGTTCGGGTCGAAGCCCTCGCCGAAGATCGACTTGAGGAAGCCGAGGTTGCGCAGCATCTCGGGGCCGCCCACCATCGCGATGGCGGCCAGCGCGACGCCGATCTGCGAGCCCATGCCGCCCAGCACCACGATCGCCAGGATGGTGGCCGATTCGAGGAAGTTGAAGCTCTCCGGGCTGATGAAGCCCTGCCGGACCGCGAAGAACGAGCCCGCGAAGCCGCCGAACATCGCACCCGTCGCGAAGGCGGTGAGCTTCGTGTTCGTCGTGTTGATGCCGAGCGACTTGCAGGCGATCTCGTCCTCGCGCAAAGCCTCCCAGGCGCGCCCGATCGGAAGCCGGCGCAAGCGCATGGTGACGAGGTTCGTGACGAGCGCCAGGACGAGGATCAGGTAGTACAGGAAGATGATCCTGTGCATGCCGTCGAATTCGAGCCCGAACCGGGCCGCGAACCCGTCCTCGTCCTGGCTGAACGGGATGCCGAAGAAGGTGACGCGGGGGATGGACGAGATGCCCGCGCCCCCGCCCGTCAGGTCGACCCAGTTGATGAGGACGAGCCGGATGATCTCCCCGAACGCGAGGGTGACGATCGCGAGGTAATCGCCGCGCAGCCGCAGGACGGGAAAGCCCAAGAGGATGCCCCAGAAGGCCGCGAGCAGGCCGGCCATCGGCAGGCAGATCCAGAAGGAGAGCCCGAAGGTCGTGGCGAGGAGCGCGTAGGAATAGGCGCCGACCGCGTAGAACGCCACGTAGCCGAGGTCGAGCAGCCCCGCGAGGCCGACCACGATGTTCAGCCCCCAGCCCAGCATCACGTAGGTGAGCATGAGGACGCCGAGATCGATCCAGTAGCGCGATTCGGAGAGCCCGCCCTTGCCGAGGATGATGAGGACCGGGAACGCCACCGCGACGCCGAGGAAGAGCGGCGTCGCGATCGTGGCGAAGCGGAAGCCGGATTGCGCCGCGGGATCGGCCGAGGTGGTGACGACCTCGCGCCGCACGGCCTTGCGGGAGGGCAGGGCGCGAATGCCGTAGAGGCGCAGCGCCAGCCGTACCGCGAAGACGATCGCGCAGCACACCGCGACGAGCGGCCAGCGCTGGCGCAGCACGAGCGAGCCCGTCTCGCCCTGCTCGGTGCGCAGCAGGAGGATCGGGATCGACAGCCCGAACATGATGAGCGCCGCGAGGAGCGCGTCCCGGACCGCGGTCGCGATGCCGGCCGGCTTCGTGCGGATCGCGGCTCTGTCGGTCGCGAGCGCCGCGTCGGCGGTCGGCGCGAGCGAGGTCGGGTGGGTCGCCGACATCAGACCTTCTCGACCTCGGGCCGGCCGAGGATGCCGGACGGCATGAAGGTGAGCACGATCGCGAGGATCGAGAAGGCTGCGACGTCCTTGTACTCGATGGAGAAATAGGCCGACCACATCACCTCGACGAGCCCGATGATGAGCCCGCCGAGGACGGCGCCGGGGAGCGACCCGATGCCGCCGAGCACCGCCGCCGTGAAGGCCTTTACGCCCGGCACGAACCCGTCCGCGAAGTTCACGACCCCGTAATAGAGGAGGTACATGGTGCCGGCGACGGCCGCCAAGGCCGCCCCGATCACGAAGGTGACGGCGATCGTGCGGTCGACGTCGATGCCGATCAGCGCGGCCATCTTGCGGTCCTGCTCGCAGGCGCGCTGGGCACGCCCGAGCGAGGTCTTCTGCACGACGAACCAGAAGATCGCGAGCAGCACGCTCGTCGTCGCCATGATGATGATCTGCTTGTAGGACAGCGCCACCACGTAGCCGTTGCGCTCGAAGAGCGGGATCACCTCCGGCATCATGGGCGGGGTCGGCTTGTTGCGCGCCCCCTGCGCCACCTGCACGAAGTTCGACAGGAAGATCGACACCCCGATCGCCGAGATGAGGGGCGCCAGCCGGAACGAGCCGCGCAGCGGCCGGTAGGCGAGGCGCTCGATCGCCCATCCCCACAGCGAGGTCAGCACCATCGAGATGATCATCACGATGAGGAGCGCCAGCGCGACCGACGTCATGCCGAGCCACGTCGTCAGGATGAGGAAGAAGATCAGCGCGATGAAGGCGGA
>CAHJXE010000236.1 GCA_903644085.1 Hyphomicrobiales bacterium | reverse complement strand
GTGACGGTCAGGTCCGCGAAGTCGAGCCCGTGCTTGGCGAGGTTCGCCATCCGCTTCGGTTCGTCCCACACGATCTTCGCAAGCAAATCGTAGCTACGCCCACGGACACCGTCAACTATATAGTAGTTACGATTTAGGTCATGATCCTTGCCGGCATCGGACGCCTTACATCCTGCTTCCGACCGGGGCGGAACCCAGACGATATCCCTTCGGGGACGTCCTCTCGAGCAACCGTCAGCGCTCACGATCCGGGCACCCGCGCCCTCTCCGGCTCGCGTCCCGAGCCGAACCGTGGAAGGAAGGCGTGACCACCTCCTCCATCACGGACCCAGCACATGGCCGACACCACCATCAACAAAGTGAGCAGCGCCTCCTCGCCGACCGGGCCGGACGGCCAGGTCTACCTCGCGTCCGGCAAGCGGGTGTCGATGCGGATGTGGAAGAATGAGGAGCCGCATGACAAGGCGCCGGTGCGGCGCGAGTACGAGACGGTCGGGTTCGTGGTCTCGGGGCGGGCGGAACTCACCCTCGAAGGTCAGACGATCAAGCTGGAGACGGGCGATTCTTGGCTCGTTCCCGCGGGGTCGGAGCACACCTACAAGATCATCGAGACCTTCACGGCGATCGAGGCGACGGCCCCTCCGGCTCAGGTGCACGGGCGCGACGAGGGCTGATCGGCAGCCGCGGGCGTCACGTCGCCCGAACGCGGACGCGGTGCCAGGCGGCCGACAGGTAGCCCTTGAAGTTCCAGACCTCGTCGGCCAATGCCGGCTGCGCCTGGCCGGCGGCATCGACGGCACGTACGACCAACTCGTGCTCGCCGGCCGCGAGGTCGACGTCGAGGCTCCAGAACGTCCAACTCCAGGGCGCATGTTCGTCGCTCTCCAGTTCGGCCTGTCGCCATGTCCGGCCGCCATCGGGCGAGACGTCGACGCGCGCGATGACGCGGGCGGACGCGACCGCGTAGCCGCGAATGGCGGTGCGGCCGGCGGGCAGCACGGCCAGACGGGCCGGCTCGCAGATCGCGGCGTTCAGCGGCAATTCGTCGATCGTCATGCCCTTCAACCAGTCGGCGCTCTCCTTCACGATGTCGGACGGGAAGAGCTTGTAGTCACGCTGCTGCATGTGGTTGTCGGACGGCCGGTCCTGCACCGTGACGGCGCAGAGCCATTTCGGGCTGCGCACGCCCGCGTAGCCCGGCACGACGACGCGTAGCGGGTAGCCGTGCTCGGGCGCCAACGCTTCGCCGTTCATCTCCCAAGCGAGCAGCACGTCCGCAGACGACGCTTTGCGCATGGGGATCGACACCCCGTAGCGGAACCGCTCGCCCTCGATCTCGATCTCGTCGAGGGACGAGAACGCGACGTGGAGGCCGGCGTCCTCCCCTGCCCCGGCGTCACGCAGGACGTCCGCGAGGCTGACGCCCGTCCAGACCGCGTTGCCGATGGCGCCCGCGTCCCAGAGGTCGCCCGAGACCGGCCCGACCTCGTTCATGTCGCCGCGCCGGTTGCCCGCACATTGCAGCACGGCCGTCACGTGCCGCGGCTCGTAGCGTTCGCGAAGGTCGGCGAGCGAGAGCGTGAGCGGCGTCGTGACGCGGCCCGACACGCTCAGGCGGTGGGCCGCGGCGTCGATCGCCGGGACGGTGCCGTGGCTGCGCACGTAGAAGAGATCTTGCGGCGTCGTGCGGTCGGCGCGCAAGCGGTCGAGCGGCGGCTCGGCGTTGTAGGGTCGCTCGCTCCGCACGACGAGACACGACTTCCGATCCGACATCCCGAACATCGAGCGACCTCGTCATCGCAAGCTGATCCGGCGAGCGAGCTCAACGTTCCAGTCGGCACATGTGTCCGGTCGGCAACGCTTGCGAACAATCGTGCGCCATTTCATCAAGGTGCTGTTAACGCCATGTCTGGCATTCGCTAGGGATGTTCCGTGTAACAGAGAGCGACGGCCGAATGCCACGCGCTGTGCCCATCCGAAGCGATGGTCGAATCGTCCGCCGCATGTCCCTGAGAGTCGCGGTCGCGGCGCTCGTCGGGCTGGTCGCCGCGTCCTGTGCGCAGCAGCGCTACGCCGAGACGCTCGGCGACGCCCGCCCGCATCCCGGCGTCGAGAAGGCGCGCAAGCTCCCGATCCACGGCATCGACGTCTCCAAGTGGCAGGGCCGGATCGACTGGACCAAGGTCGCGGATGCCGGGACCCAGTTCGCCTTCATCAAGGCGACGGAGGGCGGCGACCACGTCGACGAGAAGTTCCTGGAGAACTGGGTCGGCGCGAAGAAGGCGGGCGTCCCGCGCGGCGCCTATCACTTCATGTTCTGGTGCCGCTCGGCCGCCCAGCAGGCCGCCTGGTTCAGGCAGGTCGTGCCGCAGGACCAGGGCGCGATGCCGCCGGTCCTCGACGTCGAGTGGAACGGCGAATCGAAGCTGTGCCCCCACAAGGTCAGCCGCGAGCAGGCGCTCTCGATGATCCGCACGATGCTGGACGCGATGGAACGTCACACCGGCAAGCGGCCGATCATCTACACCGACATCACGTTCCACAACGACGTCCTCGAGGGCGAGCTCACCGACTACCCGCACTGGATCCGCTCGACCGCGGCCGAGCCGCACGAGCGCTACCGCGACCGGCGCTGGACGATGTGGCAGTACACGACGACGGGCCGGGTGCCGGGCATTCGCGGGGACGTCGACCGCAACGCCTTCTACGGCTCCGAGCGCGAGTGGACGGCGTTCCTGCGCCACGATTGCGACACGCGCTACGACGTCTGCCACTCGAGCGGCACCGCGTCGGCGGCGGCGGACACGGACGACGACCCTTTCGCTGCGACCGCGCGCTACACCTCGGGACGCTGACCTCCGCGTGACAGGGTCCGGCCCTCCTCCTACAACGCTCGAAAGAGCGGGAGGACGGCGATGCTGCGCAACACGCGCGAGTTCGATTTCGATCTAGGCGAGACCGCTGACGCGATCCGTGACAGCGTGCGCGACTTCGCGTCGGCCGAGATCGCGCCCCGCGCGGACGAGATCGATCGCACGAACACGTTCCCGCGCGATCTCTGGCCCCGCATGGGCGCGCTCGGCCTCCACGGCATCACGGTCGAGGAGGAGTATGGCGGCACGGGGCTCGGCTACCTCGAACACGTGGTCGCGATGGAGGAGGTGTCGCGCGCCTCCGCGTCCGTCGGCCTGTCGTACGGAGCGCACTCGAACCTGTGCGTCAACCAGCTGCGCCGCAACGGCTCGGACGCGCAGAAGCGCCGCTTCCTGCCGAAGCTGATCTCGGGCGAGCATGTCGGCTCGCTCGCCATGTCCGAGACGGGCGCGGGGTCGGACGTCGTGTCGATGAAGACGCGCGCCGACCGCCGCGGCGACCGCTGGGTGCTGAACGGCTCGAAATTCTGGATCACCAACGGCCCGGAGGCCGAGACGCTCGTCGTCTACGCGAAGACGGACCCGAACGCGGGGCCGCGCGGCATCACGGCCTTCATCGTGGAGCGCGGCATGGCGGGGTTCTCGACGGCCCAGAAGCTCGACAAGCTCGGCATGCGCGGCTCCGACACCTGCGAACTCGTGTTCCAGGATTGCGAGGTCCCGGACGAGAACGTGCTGGGCGAGGTCGGGCGCGGCGTGAACATCCTGATGTCCGGGCTCGACTATGAGCGCGCCGTGCTGGCGGCCGGCCCGCTCGGCATCATGCAGGCCTGCCTCGACGTCGTCATGCCCTACGTGCACGAGCGCAAGCAATTCGGCCGCGCGATCGGCGAGTTCCAGCTCGTCCAGGGCAAGGTCGCGGACATGTACGTGACGATGAACGCCTGCAAGGCCTACGTGTACGCGGTCGCCAAGGCCTGCGACCGGGGCGAGACCACGCGCGAGGACGCGGCCGGCGCGATCCTCTACGCGGCCGAGAAGGCGACGCTGTGCGCGCTGGACGCGATCCAGTTGCTCGGCGGCAACGGCTACATCAACGAGTACCCGACCGGGCGGCTGCTCCGCGACGCCAAGCTCTACGAGATCGGCGCCGGAACCTCCGAGATCCGCCGCATGCTGATCGGCCGCGAGCTGTTCGAGAAGGGGGCGTGAGACCCGCAATCGATATGATGCGATGATCAAGCTCTGGGGCCGTCTCTCCTCCATCAACGTGCAGAAGGTCGTGTGGGGGCTCGACGAGCTCGGGCTCGCCTACGAGCGCATCGAGGCGGGAGGCAAGTTCGGGGGCGTCGACGAGCCGGCCTTCCGGGTCATGAACCCGAACGGCCTCGTGCCGGTGATCGAGATCGAGGGCCTCGTGCTCTGGGAGTCGAACGCGATCCTGCGCCATCTTGCGGCGACGTATCCCGAGGCCGGGCTGTGGCCGTCCGACCCGCATCGCCGGGCGGACGTCGACCGCTGGATGGACTGGCAAAACACGGCCGCCACCCCGGCGATGCGCGACGCCTTCTGGCAGTTCTACCGCACCCCGCCGGAGGAGCGCGACCCCGCGCTCCTCGCGCGCTCGGTCGCGGCCAGCGCCCGCGTGGCGCACATCTTGGAGAGTCACTTGGCCGAGCGCGCCTACATGACGGGCGAGAGCTTCACACTGGCCGACATCGTGGTCGGGGCCCACGCGAACCGCTGGCTCAAGATGCCGATCGAGCGCCCGCCCTGTCCCAACCTGGAGACATGGTACGGGCGCGTCAGCGGGCGGCCCGGCGCCGCGGCGGTGGTCGCGGAACCGCTTACCTGACGAGCACGGGCGCCGGAGCGCGGCGCGGCGGCGCGGCGGCGCGCATCAGCGCGACCATCAGCAGGATCGTCCCCACATAGGCCATCGCCTGCAGCTCGGTGGGGCGGTCCGTGTAGCCGACGAGCGTGTGGAGCACGCGACCCGGCACGCTGTCCTCGGCGAGCCAGCCCGAACTGTCCCAGAGCCTGCGGTCGAGCGCCTCGATCACGCCGGCGCTGGTCAGCGATTGCGCGGCCTGTGCGGCCAGCCCGGCCGCCACGAGCACGATCAGCGCACTCGTGACCGCGAAGAGGTGGCGGGCCGGGATCGTCAGCAGCCCCGCGTAGCTCACCGCGGACACGATCGCGCCGGCCGCGAGCCCGAACACGCCGCCCGCGAAGATCGCGGAGCCCGAGGCGCCGTCCGCCAGGATGCCGTACAGGAACAGCACGACCTCCGACCCTTCGCGTAGGACAGCGACGCCGACCACGATCGCGAGCGCCGCGAGCGGCCGCGTCCCGGACGTGACCGCGTGGCCGACGGCCCGCATCTCGGCCGCCATCTCGCGCCCGTGACGCGCCATCCAGGCATTGTGCCAGGCGAGCATCAGCACGGCGACGATCAGGACGGCCGCGTTCAGCAACTCCTGTCCCGCGCCCTCGAAGAGCTGCGAGATCCAGTTCGCGAAGACGGCGACCAACGCCGCGCCCGCGAGGCCGGCCCCGAGCCCGAGCGCGACCCAGCGGCCGCGTCCGACGACGCCGCGCGTCGCCGCGAGCACGATCCCGACGATCAGGCCCGCCTCGATCACTTCGCGGAACA
>CAHJXE010000235.1 GCA_903644085.1 Hyphomicrobiales bacterium | reverse complement strand
CCGCACGTCCTGTGACGGGCGTGCCCGCGAAGGTCGGGTCGCCCGCCGCCACGGCTCCGGTCCAGCCCGACGTCGCGGCGCGCACCTCCGTCAAGCTCGAGGTGCGATGACCATGCGACTACGCCCTCGACATCTCGCCTCGGCGAGTCTCGCTCTGGCAGGCGTCGCGTTGCTGGGCGGCGTGTCCGCGCGGGCACAGGAGGGCACGGCGGACGACTTCGTCCGCCGGCTCGCGCCCCGGCCCTCGCTCACGCGCTCGCTCGTGGCGGCGCCGACCCGCAGGATCGAGGTCGTGCCGGGGCAGCAGGACAAGGTGCTGGCCGCGACCGAGGGGCAGCCTTCCGTCAAGGTGCGCGTGCTGTTCGATTACGGTTCGGATGGGCTGACACAGGAAGGCGAGGCGGCCCTGAAGCCGCTGGGCCAGGCGCTCCAGGACCCGCGCCTCCAGTCGAGCCGGCTGCTGATCGCGGGTCACACGGACGCGCGCGGCTCGGACGACTTCAATCAGTCGCTCTCCGAGCGGCGCGCCCGAGCCGTGCGGGAGCACCTCATCCTGGCATTCCACGTCGCGCCCGAGCGCCTGGAGGCGATGGGGTTCGGCCGTCGCAAGCTCGCGGACCCGGCGCACCCCGAGGAGCCGGCGAACCGGCGCGTCGAGATCATCAATCTCGGACCATGACCGGACCGGTTTCTGACATCCTGCGACGGGTGCTCGCCGCGGCCGGCCTCTGGCTGGCGTTCATCGGTGCGGCGCACGCGGAGTCGAAGCTCGCCTTCGTGGTCGGGATCGACAGCTACGCCAACCTGCGGCCCGAGTTTCAGCTGGAGCGCCCGTCGAGCGACGCGAACGCGGTCGCGCAGACGCTGACCTCGCTCGGCTTCCAGGTGAGCGCGCTGACGCGATCCGTGACGCAGGAGACCCTGCTGCGGCGGCTCAACGACTTCGCCACGAAGATCCAGCCGGGCGACACCGCGCTCTTCTACTTCGCCGGGCACGGCATCGCGCTCGAGAACACGAACTACCTCCTGCCCTCCGACATCCCGGCCCTCGAGGCGGGCCAGGAGTTCCTGGCGCGCGCCCGCTCGCTCTCCGAGACGGACGTCCGCCAACTGATGCGCGAGCGGGGCGCGCGGGTCGTCGTGATGGTGATCGATGCCTGCCGGGACAACCCGTTCCCGAGGTCGGGCGGAACGCGCGGGCTCGGCGTGACGCGCGGGCTCGTGCCGGCCGAGCCGGCCGAGGGCGTCTTCACGCTCTACTCGGCGGCGCTCGGCCAGCAGGCGCTCGACCGGCTGCCCGGCGCGGACGAGAACCGCAACTCCGTGTTCACGCGCGTGTTCGTGGCCGAGCTGAAGAAGCCGGCCGAGAACCTGATCGACCTCGGCGAGAACGTGCGCGACAACGTCTCGGCGCTGGCCGACACCGCCCATCTCAAGCAGACGCCCGCCTACTACAACGAGGTGAGAGGCGCGCGCCGGGTCTATCTCGGCAACGCGAGCCCCGAGCCGCCAGCGAGCGCCGCGCAGGCCGCGCCGGCCGCGGCCAGCCCGCAACCGAACGGCTCCCCCGACCGCGAGCTCGAACTGACGTACTGGACCTCGATCAAGGATTCGAAGAACCCGAAGCTGTTCGAAGGCTACCTCCAGCGCTACCCGTCGGGCGCGTTCAGCGAGATCGCCCGGATTCGCCTCGACGCCACCGCGATCGCGGCCTCGCAGCCGCTCGCGACGGAGCCCGCCGGCCGGTCGATCCTGCTGGGCAGCGCGCTCGGCGAGTTGCGAGAGCGGCTCTACGAGCTGAACTTCGATCCCGGGACGTCGGGGGATGCGCCCCTGCGGACCGCGATCCGCGCGTTCGAGCAGCAGAGCAAGCTGCCCCCGACAGGCGAGCCGACGGACGCGCTGCTGCGGCGCGTGCGCGAGATGGGCGGCCTGAAGCCGTGGGGCGCGATCGTGTACGACAGCGCGGAGAAGCGGTGGGGGGCCGGCTTCGGTCATCCCACGCGCCAGCTGGCCCTGAAGGACGCACGGCTGAAATGCGGCACGGCGCGGTGCCCGGGCGAGGTCACCTTCTTCGGCGCAGGCTGCGGGGCTTTCGCGCAGTCATCCGCGAGCTGGTCGCTGATCTCGCGCGACACCGTCGATCGGGCCGCGCAGGATGCGCTACAGACGTGCGGGCGGCGCGGGCCGGGCTGCCGGATCATCGCGACGCTCTGCGCGGACGGTACTGGACGCGCGGTGAGATGAGGAGACGACCTTGACAACGATGGCATGCAGGCGAGCCGTTCTCGCGGCCACGACGATCCTGCCCCTCCTGTCCGGCCTCGTGCCGGCGAGATCCGCGGAGGTTCCGATCGTCCTCGCCCAGTCCGGGAGTTACGGCGGGACGATCGGCCAGCAGGACAAGTCCATGTCGGGCGATGAGCCGGCGCCGCGCAGGGCGCCGTCGCGCAGCTACCGCGAGCCGGCGACACGTGCGAGTCGGATGCCTCGCTACGACTACGACGGGGCCTGGAGCGTCCAGGGCATCGGGCAGAACTGCGTGAACAACGCGGTCTCCGCGGTGGTGATCTCGCAAAACCGGGTCGTCACCCAGGGTGCGACCGGGACCGTGAGTCCGTCGGGCGCCGTTCGCATCGTGGGCGCGTCCGGGACCGTGACTTTCACGAGCCAGGGCCAGCTCTCGGGCGGGGCCGGCGCCGGCACGTACCGGCAGTCGGACGGCTGCTACGGACGCTGGATCGCATCGAAGCAGTAGCGTCGGCTGGGGGGGAATCTCGAAGTTTGTCACGGCCGTGAAAGCCCTCAGCTGATCCCACAGTCGCCCGTCGCCATCGAAGAATCCGGCTGCCCGATCACCGCGTGCTCCTCTCAGCCCGTCGCGCCGAGCACGTTTCAGGCAATCGAACGAGCCGGACAGAGCCGGTTCGAGCCGTTGCTTCCCTTCGAGCGTTCGACAGAACGATCCTCGGGGCGTGGCGACGTTCGAGGTTTGGGATTCCCAAGGAGATGCAAATCGGATTCAACGCTGACCTTGAACGTCGGCGATGATCGTGACGCGCTTCGAGGCGATCGGTGGCTCGCCCCCATGCTGAACCTCGATGCTTCCACCCGGCAGCGCCACGGGCGCGCTTCGACGCGTCCGCGGTCCTCGGGCCGATGAGCGTGGCGGATCGGGCTCGCGCCGTCCTCAACCAGGTCTTCGGCTACGACGATTTCCGGCCGGGTCAGCGTGAGATCGTCGAGGCCGTCCTGGCGGGTGAAGACGTGTTCGCCGTGATGCCGACCGGCAGCGGCAAATCGATGTGCTACCAGCTGCCGGCCCTGGTCGACGGCGGTCTCACGGTCGTCGTCTCGCCTCTGATCGCCCTCATGCGCGACCAGGTCCGGCAGATGAGGGCGCTCGGGGTCGCGGCCGCGAGCCTGAATTCGGCCGAGGACGACGCGAGCCGGCTCGACACGCTAGCCCGGCTCGATGCGGGCCAGCTCAACCTGCTCTTCGTCTCACCGGAGCGGCTGGCGGCCGGCTCCCTCACGTCGCGGCTGCGGGGGGCCGGCACCCGCCGCCTCGCCATCGACGAGGCTCATTGCGTCTCGCAATGGGGGCACGACTTCCGGCCGGAATACCGGCAGCTCGCGCGCGTGCGCGAGACATTGGGCGCCGTGCAGGTGATCGCCTTCACGGCGACGGCCGACGCCGCGACCCGGGCCGACATCGCGGCCCAGCTCTTCCCCAATCCGCCACGTGTCGTCGTGCACAGCTTCGACCGGCCGAACATCGATCTACGCTTCGAGGCCAAGGACAGGCCGCGCGACCAGATCGAGACGTTCCTCGGCCGGCACCGCGGCGCCAGCGGCGTGATCTACGCGGCCTCGCGCAACGGGACCGAGCGCCTGGCCGCCGCCCTGTCCGAACGCCGCCATACCGCGCTCGCCTATCACGCGGGCATGGATTCGGCGCAGCGCAGCCGCCATCAGGATCGCTTCCTGCAGGAGGACGGGATCGTCATGGTGGCGACGGTGGCGTTCGGCATGGGGATCAACAAGCCGGACGTGCGCTTCGTCGTCCACGCCGACATGCCGGGCGGGATCGAGAGCTACTACCAGGAGATCGGCCGGGCTGGCCGCGACGGGCTGCCGGCCGAGACGCTGACGCTCTACGGCATCGACGACATGATGCTGCGCCGGCGCCAGATCGACGACAAGGACGTAGGGGAGGAGCGCCGCCGTATCGAGCACCGCCGCCTCGCCGCGATGACGGACCTGTGCGAGGTGGCGCTCTGCCGGCGGCAATCGCTGCTCGCCTATTTTGGCGAGGAGTCCGGACCATGTGGCCGCTGCGACCTCTGCACCGGCCGGGTCGAGGCCGTGGACACCACGGAGGCGGCGCAGAAGGTGCTGTCGGCGGTCGCCCGCACCGGCCAGCGCTTCGGCACGGGACATCTCGTCGCCGTGCTGTGCGGCGAGGCGACCGATGCCTTGAAGCGCCACGGCCACGACACGATCAAGACCTTCGGGGCCGGCCGCGACCGCGACAAGCGCGCCTGGAGCACGACCGTCCGACAGCTCTACGCCGCCGGAGCCCTCGCGGAGGCGAGCGAGGAGCATGGCGGCTTCCGCCTGACGCAGAAGGGCGAGGCCATCCTGTTCGGGCGCGAGCGCATCGCGCTGCGACCGCCGGCCTCGGCCGCACCGAAGGGCCGGCGCGACCGGCGCCAGGCACGCGACACCCGCTTCGCGGGTCTCGACGAGCTCACGAGCGCGTTGTTCGAGGCGTTGCGGGCGGTCCGGCTCGGCCTCGCGCGGCAGGAAGGCGTCGCCGCCTACATCATCTTCCCCGACCGCACGTTGATCGAGATGGCGGAGCAACGCCCGGGGACGCTCGACGAGATGCGCCGCATCCAGGGTGTCGGCGACCGCAAGCTCGCCGCTTACGGGGCGGCTTTCCTCGACGTCATCGTGCGGCACGCCTGAATCGAGCGATGCTCAGAAGAGGAGGTAGCCCGCAACCGCGTGTGCTCCATGATCCGCACGTGCCACGTTCTGCGCGTTAGCGTACCGGTCGCACGCAACTCGGCGACGCCTCGGACCGTTCTGTCCCGGAAGACCGCGTGGCGGTCGTTCGGGAGGTCACACATGAACACGCATCTGCGCACGATCGCACTCGGGATCGCGGCCGCTGCCGCGCTCGCATCCGGCCCGGCCTTGGCCGAGACCATGAAGATGAAGGCGACGCTGAGCGGCACGCAGGAGGTCCCTCCGACGGCGAGTGCAGGCAAGGGCGAGGTCGACGTGACCTACGACGCCGCCACGAAGGCGCTGTCCTGGCAGGGGACCTATTCCGACCTGACCGGTCCCGCGACGGCGGCGCACTTCCATGGAGCCGCAGCGGTCGGACACAATGCGGGCGTGATGGTCCCGGTCAGCGCCGGCGCGAGCCCGTTCATGGGCACCGCGACGCTCACCGAGGCTCAGGTCAAGGCGCTGGAAACCGGCGACATGTATTTCAACATCCACACGGCCGCGAACCCGGGCGGCGAGATCCGCGGGCAGGTCGCGAAGTAGCGTCGATCGCGCGGCCGG
>CAHJXE010000234.1 GCA_903644085.1 Hyphomicrobiales bacterium | reverse complement strand
TTCCTGGCCCGGATCGCCGCCCTGTGGGCGGATGCGCGGGCGCGCTTCGGGATCGCGGGCCCCTTCCTCTTCGGCCTCTTCTCGGCCGCCGACGCCATGTACGCGCCCGTGGTGACGCGGCTCGACACCTACGGGTTCGAGGTCGACGCACCGACGCGCGCCTACATGGAAGCGGTCCTGTCCCTGCCGAGCTTCGGGGCGTGGCGCGAGGCGGCGCTTCGCGAGACCTGGATCGTCTCGCATGACGAGATCGACGAGGAGCCTCTCGCCGACTATCGCGCCGCCCGCTAAGGCATCCGGCGGCCGAGAGCGAACGATGAACGCGATGAACACCCACTACCCGGATGCCGGGCTCGTCGAGACCAGCACGCGGCACACGCTCGCGGTCATCGTGGACAACGAGCCGGGCGTCCTCGCACGCATCGCGGGCCTCTTCTCGGGACGGGGCTACAATATCGAGAGCCTGACCGTCTCGGAGACCGAGCACGAACGGCACCTGTCGCGCATCACCATCGTGACGCTCGGCACGAACGCGATCCTCCGGCAGATCAAGGCGCAGCTGGAGCGGCTCGTCCCCGTCCATCGCGTGCTGGACCTCACGGTCCAGGGCAACGCGATCGAGCGCGAACTCGCCCTCGTCAAGGTGAGCGGCCGGGGCGAGCTGCGCCTGGAGGCGATGCGGCTCGCCTCGGCGCTGGGCGCGAAGACGGTCGACGCGACGCTCACCTCTTTCATCTTCGAGCTGACCGGCACGACCGAGGAGGTGGAGCGCTTCATCGCGCTCATGGTGGCGGTCGGGCTTGTCGAAGTCTCACGCACCGGCGTCGCGGCCATGAGCCGGGGCGGCGAGGGGATGTAGTTGGAAGTGGTTGGCGTCACAACTAACGTGGGCGGGAGCACGCGATGGATAGAGTGACCCTCTACTACTCTCCCGGTGCCTGCTCGCTCGCGCCCCATATCGCGCTCGAAGAGACGGGCAAGCCGTTCGACCTGCGTCGGGTGAACTTCGCTGACGCCGAGCAGCGCTCGGCCGAGTACCTCTCGATCAACCCGAAAGGCCGCGTGCCGGCGCTGGTCGATAACGGCTTCGTGGTGAGCGAGAATCCCGCCATCCTGCGCTACGTGGCCCGCAAGTATCCGAGCGCGGCGCTCTGGCCGGACGACCCGCGCGACGAGGCGCGCTGCCTCGAATGGCTCGCTTGGTGCGCCTCCGGCATCCACGTCGCCTACGCGCATGTCCGGCGCGCCGAGCGCTACGCGACCGGCGAGGCCGCGAGGGCCGAGGTCGTGGCGAAGGGTCGCGAGACCTGCCGCGACGTTTGGGGCCAGGTCGAGGCGAAGCTCGCCGCCTCCGCGTCGGACTGGGCGGCTGGCGGCCGCTACTCGGTCGCTGATCCCTACATCTTCACGTTCTGGATCTGGGGACGCGGACCCGCCCTCGGTTACGACATGGCGCATGACTTCCCGGCCTGGACGGACCACGCCCGGAGGATGGGCGAGCGCCCGGCCGTGCGGCGCGCATTCGCGACGGAAGGGCTGGCGCTGCCCTGAGAGGAACATACGATGCTGTGCGGTCGTTCTGACGCCATCGATCAAGGAGAGACGTGATGAGGGCTTTTCTCATGGGTGCGGTGTTCGCGGCAGCGATCTTGGGTTCCGGCGTTGCCGACGCGAAGGGCTGCCTCAAGGGCGCGCTGGTCGGAGGCGTCGCCGGCCACGTTGCGGGTCATGGGGCGCTCGGTGCCGCCGCCGGGTGCGTCGTCGGTCGTCATCAGGCAAACAAGAAGGATCGGCAGCAGCAGGCGAATCCGAACGGTCAGCCGTCCCCGCAGTGATGCGGTTCTGAGGCGAGGCGTCGCGCGGCGCAGGCTCCCGTGCGGTCGGCCTGACGGACGTGGCCATGCCCGTCCCGGCATGGTCCTCCTTGTCATCGTGGTACGCCCCGTTACAAGCGAGCCGCTCATCAAGGCCGATCGAACGGCCGACCTTCCGCACGACAGGGCAGGACGACGCCCGTAGGGAACTTGGGATCATGCGCGTCTATTACGATCGCGACGCCGACATCAATCTGATCAAGGGCAAGACCGTCCTGATCGTCGGCTACGGCAGCCAGGGCCACGCGCACGCGCAGAACCTCCGCGACTCGGGCGTCAAGGACGTGGCGATCGCCCTGAAGGAGGGCTCCACGACCCGCGCCAAGGCGGAGGGCGCCGGGTTCAAGGTCTATACGCCGTCGGAGGGCGCCAAGTGGGCCGACCTCGTGATGATGCTGACGCCGGACGAGCTCCAGTCGGACATCTACCGCGACGAACTCGCGGCCAACATGAAGCAGGGTGCGGCGCTCCTCTTCGCGCACGGGCTCAACGTCCATTTCAACCTGATCGAGCCGCGTCGCGACCTCGACGTCCTGATGGTCGCCCCGAAGGGTCCCGGCCACACGGTGCGCTCCGAGTACCTGCGCGGCGGCGGCGTGCCGACGCTGATCGCGATCCACCAGGACGCGACCGGCAACGCGCACGACCTCGGCCTCTCCTACGCGTCCGCGAACGGGGGCGGCCGCGCCGGCATCATCGAGACGACGTTCAAGGAGGAGTGCGAGACGGATTTGTTCGGGGAGCAGGTGGTGCTCTGCGGCGGGCTTGTCGAGCTGATCAAGGGCGGGTTCGAGACGCTGGTCGAGGCGGGATACGCGCCCGAGATGGCCTATTTCGAGTGCCTGCACGAGGTGAAGCTCATCGTCGACCTCATCTACGAGGGCGGCATCGCCAACATGAACTACTCGATCTCGAACACGGCCGAGTACGGCGAGTACGTGACAGGGCCGCGCATCATCAACGACGCCACCAAGGCCGAGATGAAGCGCGTCCTCGCCGACATCCAGTCCGGCAAGTTCACGCGCGACTGGATGCTCGAGAACCGCGTCCACCAGACATCGTTCAAGGCGACGCGCGCGCGCATGGCCGCCCACCCGATCGAGACCGTCGGCGAGCAGCTTCGCGGTATGATGCCGTGGATCAAGGAAAAGGCGCTGGTGGACAAGGCGAAGAACTGAGGTCGCCAACGACCGCCTCTCGATACGGGCGAGGTTTGCAGTGGAGCGTTCGGACGATTTCGATCCTAACGACGAGAAGGCCGCTAAAAACCTGTCCAAGCATCTGCTTCCGCTGGGACTCGCGCCCTTGTTTTTCGATGGGCGGGTCCGCGCCGAGCGGGTGTCCAGCAAGAGCACGCCGGATGAACTCCGCATCGAGGTGATTGCCGAACTCGCCGACCGCGTGTTGTTTCTGGTGTACACTTGGAAGGATGGTCGCAGACGCCCTATTTCGTTGAGGCCGGCTCACCGGAGTGAACGACGTGCCTACAGAGAAGCAATTGAGGGACGCACGAGCCTTGCTCGCGGATTTCGATTGGTCGAAGGTCGACGCGCTGACTGACGACGAGATCATCGCGGCCGCGAAGTCCGATCCGGATTGCTCGCTGCCCACCGACGAGGAACTTGCCGAGTTCGACCTCGTGATCCCGGCAAAAAGCCGCGGGCTGCCTCCGAGAGAAGCCGCCGAGTAGCCCCGGGCGGAATGGACCCGCTATAGGGCGGAATGCCCCCGAACTGCTCTGTCGTCGCCTCCCACTGGTCCGTCGCGATCGGTTCTCACCGGATCCAGGTCGCCGACGATCAGCCGACCTTCTGGGACAAGGTCGCGGCGGGCGCCTGGGAGCCGGGCACGCTTGGCGCCGTCGCGGCCCATGTCGGGCCGGGCACGCTGTTCGTCGATCTCGGCGCCTGGGTCGGGCCGCTCTCGATGTATGCGGCCGCGCTCGGCGCGCGGGTGATCGCGGTCGAGGCCGACCCGCGGGCGCTCGACCAGCTCCGCCGCAACCTCGCGGCCAATCCCGACCTCGCGGAGCGGGTCACGGTCGTGCCGCGTGCCGTATCGCCCGATCATGACCCTGTGCGCCTCGGCGCGCGTCGCAAGCCTGGCGATTCGATGTCGAGCGTGCTGCTCCACGACGCCGCCACGACCTGGAGCGCGGACGCGCTCACGCCGGACGAGTTGGCCGGGATGGTGGCCGAGGGTGAGCGCCTCGTCGTCAAGCTCGACATCGAGGGTGGGGAATACGCGCTGTTGCCGACCCTGACCGATCTCCTGTCACGCCCGGATGCCGTGCTCCTGGTTTCCCTTCATCCTGTGATCCTGGCCGGGACGGGCGTCGCCGACACCGCCGCCGCGGCCTTGACCGCGCTCTCAGGTCTCGCGAGCTTGGACGCCGCCACGGTCGAGGACCACGCGGTCGTGCCTCGCGCTGTGACGCGGGAGGCACTGACGCGTCACGACGTCTGGCTCTTCACATCGCGTTCGCGCGCGCCCGATCTTGGCCGTCCTCTCTTCACGATCTAAGGAGGACCCGAAGCGCCGGGACCGGCGCGCCCGGGAGAGCGCGGCACCCATGTCTCACGCGTCAGGCGAACCGGCGGTCTCGCTGTCGGGGATCGACATCACGTTCGCCCTTAAGGGCGGCCGGAGCTACCGAGCCGTTCAGGGGATCGACCTCGCGGTCCGGCCCGGCGAGTTCGTGGCGATCGTCGGCCCGACCGGATGCGGGAAGTCGACGTTGCTCAACGCCTCGGCGGGCCTGCTCCGGGCGAGCGCCGGCACGGTCGAGGCGTTCGGTGCACCGCTCAAGGGCCTGAACGCGCGGGCCGGCTACCTCTTCCAGCAGGATGCCCTGATGCCCTGGAAGACCGCGCTCGCGAACGTCGCGGTCGCGCTCGAGCCGAAGGGCATCTCGGCCCGCGAGGCCGAGACCCGCGCGGCCGCCTGGCTGAAGCGTGTCGGGCTCGGCGCCTTCGCGAACTCTTACCCGCACATGATGTCCGGCGGTCAGAGGAAGCGCGTGGCGTTGGCCCAGATGCTGATCCGCGATCCCGAGATCCTCTTGATGGACGAGCCGTTCGGGCCGCTCGACGCGCAGACCCGGCAGATCATGGGCAACCTGCTCCTCAAGCTCTGGGCCGACGATCGCAAGGCGGTGCTCTTCGTCACCCACGACCTCGAAGAGGCGATCGCGCTGGCCGATCGGGTCGTGGTGATGTCGGCGGGTCCGGCCGCGACGATCATCGGGGACTTCGCGGTGACGCTCGCACGCCCGCGAGATACGTCCGAGATTCGGCTCGATCCCGATTTTCACCGCATTTACAAGGAGATCTGGTCCCGCCTTCGTGTCGAAGTTCAGAAGACCTACGCCGATCTGGAGTTCGCGTCGTGAGCCGGCTCGCCCTGACTGCCTACCAGTTCGCGGTCGCCGTCCTCCTGCTCCTCGCCTGGCACGTCGTCACGGTCTACCCCGTCTTCGGGACCGTGCGGAACGCGCAGTTCTTCTTCTCGACGCCGCTCGACGTGATCGCCCGCGTGGTCCGGGAGTTCTCGGGCGGCGAGATCTGGGGCCACCTCTGGATCACCCTGCAGGAGACGGTGCTCGCCTTCCTGTTCGGCGCGGGCGGCGGGATCCTGCTCGGCTTCGTGTTCGCGCGGCGCGACGGGCTCGCGGCGGTGTTCGATCCCTACATCAAGGCCGCGAACGCGCTGCCGCGCGT
>CAHJXE010000233.1 GCA_903644085.1 Hyphomicrobiales bacterium | reverse complement strand
AGCCCCGCGACGAGCGGCGCCTCCGGGCCGATCACCACGAGATCGACCGCCTCCTGCCGACACAGCTCCGCCACCGCGCCGTGGTCGGCGACGTCGAGCGGCACATTCGCGCCGCATTGCGCCGTGCCCGGATTGCCGGGCGCGATCAGCAGCCGCCTGCAGAGCGGGCTCGCGGCGAGCGAGCGCGCCAGAGCGTGCTCGCGCCCGCCCGACCCGATGAGGAGGATGTTCATGTCACGCCCGGACCCGATGAGCCGCCTCGGTAGAGGGTGCGCGGCGAGCCTTCAACTCAGGGCAGGCGTTGTCCCCGCCTACTCGGCGGCACCCGGCTTGTGCGGGCGGTCGGAGTAATAGCCGATGAGGACGACGACTGGACCTGTCGCGAGCAGCATGACGGGCGTCGTAACCGCGGCCGTGAACCACAGATCGTTCAGTCCTCCATCCTCCGCAGGTCAGCCCCGACGAGCAGCTAGTCGTGAGACGGGCCAACCCACGTCTTCTTCCTGAGGAGGCCTGCGTGGCAGGCCATCTCGAAGGACGCACATCGGTGGTGTGCGTGGTTCGAGACGCGGCTGCGCCGCTCCTCACCATGACGAATTTGCAGATGATCGTCACGACAAACAAACCGCTCGTCACGGCAGGCTGCGCCCGATCGCCTCGAACTTGGCGGCGCGCCGGTCGCGCAATTCGTCCGGGCCGAGGCCCGACAGGTCGGCCAGCGCCGCCGCGATGGCATCGCCAGCTGCCGCGATGGCGGTTGCCGGGTCGCGATGCGCGCCGCCCGTCGGCTCGGGCACGATGTCGTCGATGATGCCGAAGCGGCGCAGGTCCTGCGCGGTGATCTTCATGGCGGTCGCGGCGTCCTGCGCCCGGGTCGGGTCGCGCCACAGGATCGAGGCCGCGCCCTCCGGCGAGATCACGCTGTAGATCGCGTGTTCCAGCATCAGCACGGCGTTCGCGGACGCGATCGCGATGGCGCCGCCGGACCCGCCCTCGCCGATGACGAGCGCGACGTTCGGGCAGCCGAGCGCGAGGCACGCCTCCGTCGAGCGCGCGATGGCCTCGGCCTGTCCGCGCTCCTCCGCGTCGATGCCGGGATATGCGCCCGCGGTGTCGACGAAGCTCAGCACCGGCAGGCCGAACCGGTCGGCGAGCGCCATCAGGCGGGCGGCCTTGCGGTAGCCCTCCGGCCGCGCCATGCCGAAATTGTGCTTGAGCCGCGTCTCGGTCGAGTGGCCCTTCTCCTGACCGATGACGCAGACCGGCTCCCCCCGGAAGCGGCCGAACCCCGCGAGGATCGCCTCGTCCTCAGCGAACTTGCGGTCGCCTGCGAGCGGCACGAAGTCGGAGATGAGCTGCCGGCAATACGACGTGAAGCGAGGCCGCTCGGGGTGGCGCGCCACCATCGTCTTCTGCCACGGCGTCAGCGAGGCGTAGAGGCCGGCCAGGGCGTCCGCGGCCTTGGCCTCCAGCCGCGCGACGTCGTCCAGGATCTCGACTGCGTCGCCGGAATCGGTCAGCGCGCGCAACTCCTCGATCTTGGCCTCGAGTTCGGCGACCGGCTTCTCGAAATCCAGGAAGGCGCGCATGGGTGTCCGTGACGGCGAATGCTCTGGCCGTGCCATCAATGAACGGCGAGGAGTCCCACCAGCCCGACCGCGCCGATCGCGATGCGCCACCACGCGAAGGGCGCGAAGCCGTGGCGCGAGATGTAGTCGAGGAACACGCGCACCACCACGAGGCCGGACACGAACGCCGCCACGAACCCGGCCGCGATCATCGCGACGTCGTCGAAGGCGAGCAGCTTGTAGCTCTTGAGAAGATCGTACGCGAAGGCGCCCGCCATCGTGGGCATGGCGAGGAAGAACGAGAACTCGGCCGCCGAGCGCTTGTCCGCCCGCAGCAGCATCGCGCCGACGATCGTCGCGCCCGAACGCGACACCCCGGGAACCATCGCGAGGCACTGGATGAAGCCGATCGCGAGGTACATCGGCAGCGAGAAGGCCGTCGCGTCCCGGTAGCGCGGCTTCAGGTCGAGCCGGTCCACGACGAGGAGGACGATGCCGCCGACGATCAGCGAGACGCACACGATCAGCGGGTTGAACAGCACGTCCTTGATGAAGTTGTGCAGCGCGGCCCCGATCACCGCGGCCGGCAGGAAGGCGATCAAGACGCCGAAGACGAAGCGCCGTGCCGCGGGCTCGCTTCCCAGCCCGCGGGCGATCGCCACGAGGCGACTGAAATAGACCGTCACGATCGCCAGGATCGCGCCGAGCTGGACCAGGACCGCGAAGGTCTTGTTCGCGTCGTCGTCGAGCCCGAAGAAATGCTGCACAAGGAGGAGATGGCCCGTCGACGATACGGGCAGGAACTCCGTCATGCCCTCGACGAGGCCGAGGAAGATGGATTGCAGAAAGCGGATCGTGTCCATGCGGCCTGGGCTGGGTCACCTCCGCGAGGCGGAGGACGGATCGGGTGCGAGAGCTGTGTTCGCGGACCGCACGGTTACCTGTACGGCGCGGTCCGGTCCAGTGCGCAGGCCGATGCTCTCGGCCGTCGAGATCGTTACCGGCCGTTAACCGAGCCGGACGCTAAGTCCGGGCGACCTTTCATTACGCGATTGTAATGCCGACCCTCCATCAGCACGCCTTCTGCCCGCATTCGCGGTTCGTCCGCCTGTCGCTCGGCGAGATGGGGCTCGCGCCCGAGATCTGCGAGGAGCGCCCGTGGGAGCGCGAGGAGCGGCTCCTCGCGCTCAACCCGTCCGGCACCGTCCCGGTCTACCTCGAGGACGGCGCGGCGATCCCCGGCGCGGGCGTCATCGCGGAATATCTCGACGAGACGCAGGGTAGCCGCAAGGATGGAGCGCCCGAGGGCCGCCGGCTCCTGCCCGCCGCCCCGGCGGACAGGGCCGAGGTGCGCCGCCTCGTCGAGTGGTTCAACGTCAAGTTCTTCGACGAGGTCACGGCCTATCTCGTGACGGAGAAGATCTTCAAGCGCATCATGCCGGCCGCGCTCGGCGGCGGATCGCCGGACGGCGCGGCCATCCGGGCGGGGCGCACGAATCTGCGTTACCATCTGCGCTATATCGGGTATCTGGCGTCGACCCGGAACTGGCTCGGCGGCGACGCGCTGAGCTACGCGGATCTCGCGGCCGCGGCGCATCTCTCCTGCGTGGACTATCTCGGCGACGTGCCATGGGACGAGGACGAGGCGGCGAAGGACTGGTACGCGCGGGTGAAGTCGCGCCCGGCGTTCCGCGCCATCCTGGCGGACCGGCTCCCCGGCATGACGCCGCCCGCGCACTACGCCGACCCGGATTTCTGAATCCCGAGGCGCTGAAGCGCGAGGTCGTCGCGCGGGCGCGCGCGCTCGGTTTCGACGCGGTCGGAGTCACCACACCCGACGCGATCCCCGAGGCCGCCGCCCGGCTGCGGCATTGGCTCCGCGAAGGCCGGCACGCCACCATGGACTGGATGGGCGCCGACCCCGAGCGGCGCGAGACGCCGGGCGGCCTCTGGCCCGACGTCCGCTCCATCGTGATGCTCGGCCTCAGCTACGCGCCGGGCGAGAACCCGCTGGACAAGCTCAGCTTGCGTGACCGTGGCGCGGTCGCGGCCTACGCGACGCGGCGCGACTACCACGACGTCATCAAGGGCCGGCTGAAGGAACTCGGCGGGATCCTGGCGTCCCGCTCGGGCGGTGGCGTCAAGGTCTTCGTCGACACCGCGCCCGTGATGGAGAAGGCGCTGGCGGCCGCCTCCGGTCTCGGCTGGACGGGCAAGCACTCGGTGGTCGTGTCGCGCGAGCACGGCGGCTGGCTGCTGCTCGGCGCGATCTTCACGACGGCCGAGCTGCCGCCCGACGCCGCCGAGCCCGACCGTTGCGGCACGTGCACGCGCTGCCTCGACATCTGCCCGACGGCCGCCTTCCCGGCGCCCTACCAGCTCGATGCGCGGCGCTGCATCGCGTACCTGACGATCGAGCATCGCGGGCAGATTCCTCGCGAGTTCCGCCGCGCGATCGGCAACCGGGTCTTCGGCTGCGACGACTGCCTCGCGGTGTGCCCCTGGAATAAGTTCGCCGCGACCGCGCGCGACGTGAAGCTCGCCGCACGCGATGACCTCGCGGCACCTCGCTTGGCCGACCTCGCGCGGCTCGACGACGGGGCGTTCCGGGCGATGTTCGCCGGCACCCCGGTCAAGCGCACGGGACGCGACCGCGTGGTGCGCAACGTGCTCGTCGCCATCGGCAACTCGGGCGACGCGTCGCTCAGCGGAGAGGCCGTGCGGCTCCTCGACGATCCCTCCCCGCTGGTGCGCGGCATGGCGGTGTGGGCCTGCGGGCAGGCGCTCGCGCCCGATCGGATCGAGGCGCTCGCCACGGTGGCGCTCGCGCGTGAACCCGACGCGGAGGTCCGCGACGAGTGGCGGCAGGCGCGCCACGATGCCCGGCTCCGGGCGATGGAGGGCACGACGTGAACCTGTTCGTGTTCGGGCTGGGCTACACGTCCCGCGCCTTCGTGCGGCGGCTCGGGCCGGAGGTCGAAACTGTGGGAACGACGCGCTCGATCGGGGCAGAGGAGGCGCGTTCGCGATCCGAGTCTGGCGCGGGGTTCCTCTCCCCGAGAGGGGGAGGGCAGGATGAGGGGGACACGCCTTCTCCGGACAGCGCGCATCCGCCTCACTCGGTCGGCTCGCGCCGACTCGACCTCTCCCCCCTGGGGAGAGGGAGCCGCGCGTCTCGTTCGGATGCAGTCGCAACAATCCACCTCTTCCCGGGCGAGGAGGACGCGATCGCCCGCGATCTCGCGGCGAGCGACGCCGTGCTGGTCTCTGTCCCGCCGGGTGCTTTCGGCGATCCGGTCCTCGCGACGTTCCGCGACGCCCTGGCGAGCGCGCCGCGCCTGCGCTGGATCGGCTATCTCTCGACGATCGGGGTCTACGGCGACCATGGCGGCCGCTGGGTCGACGAGGCGACCCAGCCGCGTCCGGTCAGCGCGCGCTCGCGCGAGCGGGTCACGGCCGAGGACGCGTGGCTGGCGCTGGGGCGAGACTCGGGCAAGGCCGTCCAGGTCTTCCGGCTTGCGGGCATCTACGGTCCGGGCCGCAGTGCCTTCGACAAGCTGGCGGACGGGACGGCGAAGCGCCTCGTGAAGCCGGGCCAGGTGTTCAACCGCATCCATGTGGACGACATCGCGACGGTGCTGGCGGCCTCGCTCGACCGTCAACGCGCGGGCGCGGTCTACAATGTCACCGACGACGAGCCGGCCCCCCCGCAGGACGTCGTAGCCTGCGCGGCGCAGCTCGCGGGCGTGCCGCCGCCCCCGGAGGTGCCCTTCGAACGGGCGGAGCTGACCCCGATGGCGCGCAGCTTCTACGGCGAGAACAAGAGGGTGCGAAACGCGCTCATCCGCGACGAGCTCGGCGTCCGGCTCGCCTATCCGACCTACCGGGAGGGTCTGGCGTCGCTCGTCCCGATTCGCCGGTCATGAGAGCGCCTGCGGGACCCCGTCGGGCGTCTGCGCGAGCCCGGGCTTGACCGTCGCGCGCCGCGGCTGGCGCGCGCCCGTTGCGAGGCGCCGCTCCAGGCGGCGCTGTCGCCGAAG
>CAHJXE010000232.1 GCA_903644085.1 Hyphomicrobiales bacterium | reverse complement strand
ACGACTTCGCCTGCCGCACGGGCGAGTTCGCCGGGTCTGACGATCATCTCCGGCGCATGTCTCGCCGTCGCGCCGACCACATCGTGGCGCGTCGCGGCGGCCGCGATCGCCACCATCATGTCGGTCGTCGCAGCCGAGCTGTTCGGATTGATCAGCCCGATCCTCATCGCGGATCCTACTCCGCCGCCATCCTCCTGGCGCCGCCGCCGCCCTTCAGCTCGGCGCGTGTCTTCGGCTTGCCGCGGATCTTCAGCCCGTCGAGGTCGGCACGGTCGCGCACGGAGTTGCGCTCCATCTGGTCCTGGCCGGGCGCGTATTGCGGCGGGCAGGCGAGGGGCGCGCCGTACCAGGCGGCAGCCTTCATGGTGAAGAACGGGTCGACGAGGTGCGGGCGGCCGAGCGCCACGAGGTCGGCGCGGCCGGCCGCCAGGATGGTGTTCACCTGGTCCGGCGTCGTGATGTTGCCGACGCACATGGTGGCGACATGCGCCTCGTTGCGGATCTCGTCCGAGAACGGCGTCTGGAACATGCGCCCGTAGAGCGGCCGCGCCTCCTCGACGGTCTGCCCGGTCGAAACGTCCACGAGGTCGACGCCCGCCTCGCGGAACATCTGCGCGATCGCGACCGCGTCCTCGGGCGTCAGCCCGCCCTCCGCCCAGTCGGTCGCCGAGATGCGCACCGACATCGGCTTGTGGGCAGGCCAAGCCTCCCGCATCGCGGTGAAGACCCGCAGGGGCAAGCGCACCCTGTTCTTGAGCGAGCCGCCATACGCGTCCGTGCGCCGGTTGGTGAGCGGGGACAGGAAGCTCGCGAGGAGATAGCCGTGCGCGCAGTGCAGTTCCAGCATGTCGAAGCCGACCCGCGCCCCGCGCTCGGTCGCGGCCACGAACTCGGCCGTCACGCGGGCCATCTCCGCCTCGCCCATCTCGCGCGGCATCGCGCTGTCGGGGTAGTAGGGCAGGGGGGAGGCGGACATGACCTCCCAGCCGCCGGCCTCCAGCGGCCGGTCGATGCCGTCCCACATGAGCTTGGTCGCGCCCTTGCGGCCGGCATGGCCTAGCTGCAGGCAGATCTTAGCGGCTGAATTTGAATGGACAAACTCCACGATGCGCCGCCACCCGGCCTCCTGCGCGTCGCTCCACAGGCCGGTGCAGCCGGGCGTGATGCGCGCGTCGGGCCCGACGCAGGTCATCTCGGTGAAGAGGAGGCCCGGCCCACCGATCGCGCGCGACCCGTAATGGACGAGGTGCCAGTCGCCCGGCACGCCGTCAGCGGCCGAGTACATGCACATCGGCGACATCACGACCCGGTTCGCGAGCGTCATCTCGCGCAACCGGAACGGCTGGAACATCGGCGCGACCGGCTTCGCGACGTCGACCGCGTGGCCCTGCTTCGCGACGTTCGACGCGAAGTGCCGGTCGACCTCCGCCACGAAGTCCGGCGCGCGCAGGCGCAGGTTGTCGTAGGTGATGGCCTTGGCGCGCGTCATCACCCCGAAAGCGAATTGCACGGGGTCGAAATCGAGGAATCGTCCGACATGCTCGAACCACACGAGCGACACGTCGGCCGCGTGCTGCGTCTTCTCCACCTCCTCGCGCCGCCCCGTCTCGTAGCGCGCGAGCGCCGCCGGAACGTTCTCTTCCCGAGCCAGAGCCTCGTAGAGGTGTATCGCGTCCTCCATCGCGAGCTTGGTGCCGGACCCGATCGAGAAATGCGCGGTCGCCTTGGCGTCGCCCATCAGCACCATGTTGCCGCGCACCCAGCGCCGGGTGCGGATCATCGGGAATTGCCGCCAGATGGAGCGGTTCGTCAGGATGCGGTGCTGCCCCAGGAACTCGCCGAAGATCCGCTCCATGAGCGCGGCGGATTGCGCCTCGTCCATCCGGTCGAGCCCGGCCTTCGCGAAAGTGTCGGGGTCGGTCTCGAAGATCCAGGTCGAGCGGCCGGGCTCGTACTGGTACGCGTGGGCGACGAACGGCCCCCACTCGGTCTCCTCGAACAGGAACGTGAAGGCGTCGAGCGGACGCGTCGAGCCCATCCAGGTGAACCGGTTGGGGCGCAGGTCCGTCTGTGGTCCGAAATGGTCCGCGAACTTCTCCCGGAAGCGGCTGTTGATGCCGTCCGCCACCACCACGAGGTCGTGGTCCGCGAAGGCCGCCTCGTCGTCGACCTCGGCCCCGTAGCGCAGGGTCACGCCGAGCTCGCGGGCGCGCTCCGCCAGGATGGCGAGCAGCGTGCGCCGCGCGCAGCCGCAGAACCCGTTGCCGCCGACACGGTGGACCGTGTCTTTGACGTGGATCTCGATGTCGTCCCAGTAGGAGAACTCGTCCGTGATCCGGCGATAGCTCGGCGGGTCGTAGCGCTCGAAGGTGTCGAGCGTCGCGTCCGAGAACACGACCCCGAAGCCGAACGTGTCGTCCGGCCGGTTGCGCTCGTGGACCGTGATGTCCGCGCCCTTGAAGCGTGCGCCGACCAGGATGGCGAGATAGAGTCCGGCCGGACCGCCGCCGATGATCGCGATCTTCATGTGCCCGCCTCCACGGCCGAATTACTTTAAGCCTAAAACATCTTGTCGGCCCGGCGCAACGTGACTTAGGGTCCGCCGATGAGCGAAGGGCAGGGCGGTTCACGTCCGATGTTGCAGGGGCGGCACGCGCTCGTGACGGGTGGCGGCCGGGGGATCGGGCGCGCCATCGCGGGGACGCTCGCGGCTGCCGGGGCACACGTGGTCGTGCTCGGCCGCTCGGGCGGGCACCTGGAGGATGCGGTCGCGGCCGGCCTCGCCCACGCGGCGATCGTCGCCGACGTGACGGACGCGGCGGGGCTCGCATCCGCTCTCGCGGGCATGCCGCCCGTCGACATCCTGGTGGCGAATGCGGGCGCGGCCGTCTCCGCGCCGCTCGCGCGCACGGACGACGCGCTCTTCGCCCGCATGATCGAGATCAACCTGATGGGTGTGGTGCGCTGCGCCCGCTCGGTCCTGCCCGGCATGAGCGCGCGCGGCTTCGGCCGGATCGTCGCCGTCGCGTCGACGGCCGGGCTGAAGGGATACCCCTACGTGTCCGCCTACGCGGCCGCGAAGCACGCGCTCGTCGGCTATGTCCGCTCGGCCGCGCTGGAGCTGGCGAGGAGCGGCATCACCGTCAACGCGGTCTGCCCCGGCTTCGCGCAGACGGACCTCGTGGAGGAGAGCCTGGAGCGGATTGTCGCGAAGACCGGCCGGACGCGCGACGAGGCGCGGGCGGAACTCACCAAGCACAACCCCCAAGGCCGGCTGATCGATCCGGCCGAGGTGGCGGACGCCGTCCTGTGGCTCTGCGGCGACGGCGCGTGCTCGGTCACGGGGCAAGCGGTCGCGATCGCGGGCGGAGAGGTCTGATGTTCGCGCTCGATGCCGAGACGAAAGCCGCCGAAGGTCCCGAGCACCACCGCGACGAGCTACGGCTGTGGCTGCGGCTTCTCACATGCACGACCATGATCGAGGGCGAGGTCCGCCGCCGCCTGCGCGAGCGCTTCGACGTCACGCTGCCGCGCTTCGACCTGATGGCGCAGCTCGACCGCGCGCCGCAGGGCCTCACGCTGTCCAACATCTCCAAGCGCATGATGGTCTCGAACGGCAACGTCACGGGCCTCGTGGACCGGCTGGTCGAGACGGGTCACCTGGAGCGCCGCGCCGCGCCGCGCGACGGGCGTGCCCGGCTGATCAGCCTGACGCCCCTTGGCCGGGCGGAGTTCCGCGCCATGGCGGCCGAGCACGAGACGTGGATCGCCGAGATGTTCTCGGGCTTGGGACCGGGCGACGTCGCGGATCTGCTCCGGCTGCTCGCCAAGACGAAACGATCCGCCGCGGCGGCGAGCTGACGGACGAGAGATGACCGAATCCAGGCCTTTCACGACCGTGACGTTGCCGCTCGCGGCGTACCGGTCGTCCCATGTCCTCATGTCGGTCGACGGCCCGGTGCTGACGATCACGCTCAACCGCCCGGAGCGGAAGAACCCGCTCACCTTCGAGAGCTACCGGGAACTCGCCGACGTCTTCCACGCCTGCGCCCGCGACACGGACGTGAAAGCCGTCGTGGTGACGGGGGCGGGCGGCAACTTCTCGTCGGGCGGCGATGTGTTCGAGATCATCGGGCCGCTGGTCGCGATGAACACGCGCGACCTCCTGGCCTTCACGAAGATGACGGGCGAGCTCGTGCGCGTCATGCGCGCCTGCCCGCAGCCGGTGGTCGCGGCGGTGGACGGCATCTGCGCCGGCGCGGGCGCGATCGTCGCGATGGCGTCCGACCTGCGCCTCGCGACGCCTCGCGCCAAGGTCGGGTTCCTGTTCAACCGCGTGGGCTTGGCCGGCTGCGACATGGGCGCCTGCGCGATCCTGCCCCGCATCATCGGCCAGGGCCGGGCCTCCGAGCTGCTCTATACCGGTCGCTTCATGAGCGCCCCCGAGGGGGAGGCTTGGGGCTTCTTCTCGCGCCTCGTCGCCCCGGAGGCGCTGGCCGCGGAAGCCGCGTCGCTCGCCGGCACGATCGCGTCCGGCCCGACGTTCGCGAACGCCATGACGAAGCGCATGCTCGCGCAGGAATGGGCGATGTCGGTCGAGGAGGCGATCGAGGCCGAGGCGATCGCCCAGGCGCTCTGCATGACGACGGAGGACTTCGCCCGCGCCTACCGGGCCTTCGCGGCCCGCGAGACGCCCGTGTTCGAGGGGAATTGAGATGGACCGCAAACGGACGGACCCCACCCCGGTTCGCGCCTGCGGCACGACTCGGCCCTCCCCTCCGGGGAGGGATGATTCCTGCTCGATCCTGCCGGCATGGCGCGCGACGTCGATCCCTCCCCGCAGGGAGGGTGGCCGGAGCGAAGCTCCGGACAGGTGGGGAGCGCGCGATCGACGGGGTGGGCGATGTCTCGATTAACGTTTCGGTCGAGAGGTACTCACCATGCCTGACTCGACCTTCCTCCAATGGCCGTTCCTCGAGCCGCACCACGCTCGCTTCACGCACGCGCTCCGCGACTGGGCGGGTACGTCCGTCGCGCCGCTCGTCGACCACGGCGACGTGGACAACTCCTGCCGTCGGCTCGTCGCGGCTTTGGGCGAGGGCGGTTGGCTCCGGGCCGCGGTGCCGGAGGCCCATGGCGGGCTCTTTCCGAGCTTCGACGTGCGCACGCTCTGCCTCGCGCGCGAGACGCTCGCCTACCAGGACGGGCTCGCGGATTTCGCCTTCGCGATGCAGGGGCTCGGCACAGGGCCGATCACGCTGTTCGGCGACGAGGCGCTCAAGGCGCGCTACCTGCCGGCCGTCGCGGAGGGGACCCGCATCGCGGCATTCGCGCTGTCCGAGCCGGAGGCCGGGTCCGACGTCGCCGCGATGGCTACCACTGCGACCCCGGACGGGAATGCGCATGTCCGGCTTGACGGCGTGAAGACCTGGATCTCGAACGGCGGCATCGCGGACCATTACGTCGTCTTCGCCCGCACCGGCGAGGCGCCGGGAGCGCGCGGGCTCTCGGCCTTCGTGGTCGATGCCGAGACGCCGGGCCTCACGATCGCGGAGCGCATCGAGGTCATCGCCCCGCATCCGCTCGCGACCCTGCACTTCGAGGGGTGC
>CAHJXE010000231.1 GCA_903644085.1 Hyphomicrobiales bacterium | reverse complement strand
CTCGAACATGTCACGCAAATCCGGCATCCTTGTCCGGCGGGTATCTTCCGGCACGTCGCGGCAGAGACCCGCACGATTCGCCGCCCCTTGGCTTACTGAGAGCATCCGGCGATTTCAAACAGGGCACACGAGAATCTCGAATATTTCGGCTCGATGTCGGCACGACATCTCGTGATCGGGTCAAGTCGGGATACATGATGATGGGCGCAACATGGAGGTTGCGCCTTGTCAAATGCTTGCCGTGGGTCTAGATCAACCTCATCGACTGTTGGCCGTATATCGGGCCGTTCCGCCTTGCCTCGCCGGGCGCACGTTCGGACTACCCCTCTGACATCGAATGACCGAACCGGTGCGGGCGCGTGCCGGGGCTCCCGCGCGAAACGACAAGGCAAGATCATGACCACAGGCAGCGTGAAGTTCTACAACGATCAGAAGGGCTTCGGCTTCATCCAGCCCGACGATGGCGGCAAGGACGTGTTCGTCCACGCGACCGCGCTGGAGCGTGCCGGGATCCGCGGCCTCGTCGAGGGCCAGAAGGTCTCCTTCGACACCCAGGAAGATCGCCGCACCGGCAAGATGGCGGTCGGCACGATCGAGGTCGTCTGACATCGATCGCCGGGACCGGGACGGCTCGCTGGCCGTCTCGACTCCTGCCGCCTGAAGACGCACGAATTTCCACCCGCACACAAGTGAGATCATGGCGAAGGAAGAATTGATTGAGTTCGAAGGTCTCGTGACCGAGATCCTGCCGGACGCGCGTTTCCGCATCCAACTCGATGCGGGCCATTTCATCGTCGCCTATACGGCCGGCAAGATGAAGAAGAACCGTATCAAGACGCTCGCGGGCGACCGCGTGACCGTCGAGATGTCGCCCTACGATCTCGAGAAGGGTCGCCTGATCTTCCGCCACAAGGACGAGCGCGCCCCGCTCGGCCGGCGCGTACCGCCCCGTCCGTTCCGCCGGCGCTGACCCGCGCCATCCGGATCACGAAAGGACAACATCATGTCGGACCATCGTTTCAAGATCGGTGAGCACGTAAAGCTCACCCGCGGCTTCCCCGATCGCAGCGGGGCGGGCACTTACGAGATCACCCGGCTCCTGCCGGAGAGCGCCAACGGTGATCGACATTACCGCGTCAAGGGTGCCGACAAGATCGAGCGTGCCGTCGAGGAGAGTCAGATCCGGATCGAGGCGTTCGCTGTCCCGGCCGAATAGCGACGGGGCGGGCGGCGGATGGTGGGCGCGACAGGGATCGAACCTGTGACCACTGCGATGTCAACACAGTGCTCTACCGCTGAGCTACGCGCCCGTACGACGTGATCCGCCGCAGGGCGTGGCTATAGATCGTCCGGCCGGAGGGTGCAACCGCGAAGGCGCGCCGGTCTTGCTGGAGATCTCCGTTCGACGCCGATCCGCTCCATCCACGCCGGTCGTCGTTTGTACGAATAAGACGGACTGGATCCTTTGATACCGGGCTCGGGAACTCGGTACGAGCCGTATGAGTCATGCGTTCGATGCTGAACGTATAGGTAGCCTCATGCGACATACATCTGTGGTCCTCGCATCACGGGCCTCGCTCGGCTCCGACCATATGATCGTCGATGCAGGGCTGAAGTCGATGACGGAACTGCTGGCGGTGGCCTCGGCCGCAGCACGGTCCCGAACCAGCGTGACCTTTACCGGCGTCAAGGCTCGCTCGATCGAGGACCTGATGCGGATCGCCGTGACCGGAGGCGATTGTGTGACATTCGGCCAGGAGGTGTCCATGCCGCCTCTACCCACGCAACAGGTGGGTCGGCCGAGGTGGCGTTGGTTGTCGCGAACCGAGCGCGCGAGCGCCTAGACCATCAGGCATCCGAATATCCGGTTGCTTCAAGTCTCGTGTAAGGTCGGCGACTGTCGTAGAGGCGTCGCGAGATGGATGGCTTTGTAATCGATCCGCGCCTTGCGGCCGATACGATCGCAGTCGGAGACTTGGATCTCTGCTCCGTGCGCCTGATGGACGATTCGCGGTTCCCCTGGTTGGTACTCGTGCCACGCCGGACCGGCCTCAGCGAGATCACGGATCTCGCTGATGGCGACTCGCGGTCCCTGATGGACGAGCTTCGGCTCGCGGTCCGCGTTATGAGCGAGCTCTCGCAGCCCGACAAGGTCAATGTCGGTGCTCTCGGGAATATCGTGTCACAGCTCCATCTGCACGTCGTCGGTCGCTTCCTCTCCGATCCGGCTTGGCCCGGTCCCGTCTGGGGCTCGGGCGCGTCCTCGCCGTACCCGCACCATGCCGCGACGTTGCTCGTCGAGCGCGCGGCGCAACTGTTCTCGCGAGCGTGAAGGAGACCGCGATGAGCGGCGGATCGTCAGGGCTCGGCTACATCCGCAACATCCTCGACCGGAGCGGCGTCGAGGCGGACCCCGACGGCCTCCTGGCGCAGGCCGGCGAGGCCGACGCCTTCGCGGTCGTGATCGCGGGCGACCGCGTCGTCCTCACGGGTGAGGGCGAGGCCGCGACCGGATTCATGCCCGGGCCACCCTCCCGCTTCGGGAGCCCGACCGAGACCGTCATCCTCGGGACGCGCGACGGGCAGCCTGTCGTGGCGGCTCAATACGGCCCCGACCTCGCCGAACGCCTTCACGACGAGCCGGGTCTGCGCATCGTCGACCTGCGCACGATCGCGGTCGAGGGGCTGGTGCCGGAGGACGAACTCGGCGCACTCGCGCAGGCGAAGTCGCTCCTCTTCTGGCATTCGCGGCACCGATTCTGTGCGAATTGCGGGTCCGCCACCCGATCTGCCACGGGCGGGTTGCGTCGCGATTGCCCGGCTTGCGGCACACAACATTTCCCGCGCACCGACCCTGTGGCGATCATGCTCGTGACGCGCGGCGATCACTGCCTGCTCGGCCGGCAGACCCGCTTCGTCGCCGGTTCCTATTCCTGCCTCGCGGGCTTCATCTCGCCGGGCGAGACGATCGAGGATGCGGTGCGCCGTGAGATCATGGAGGAGGCGGGAGTCCGGGTCGGAGAGGTCGCGTATGTCGCGTCCCAGCCCTGGCCGTTCCCATCCTCGCTGATGATCGGGTGTTTCGGGGAGGCTCTCAGCGAGGCGATCACGATCGACCGCACCGAGCTGGAAGACGCCCGCTGGTTCGCCCGCCAGGAGGTCGTGGCCATGCTCGCCCGGACGCATCCGGACGGGCTCATCACGCCCCCCGCGATGGCGATCGCGCACCATCTCATGCAGACCTGGATCGCCCGGACGGCGTGAGCCTCAGTCCGATCCGCCGAGGAATGCGACGAGCGCCGCGTTCACGCGCTCGGCCTCCTCGTGCTGCACCCAGTGCGTCGCCTCGTCGAGCCACCGGATGCGGCCCTGGTCGCAGAGCGCCAGGCTCTCGCTCGCGAAGGTGGAGCCGAGCGCGCTGTCGCGACGCCCCCACAGGATCAGCGCCGGCATCGTGATGCGACCGACCCGCCCGGCCGGCCGGCGCACGAGCGCCCGGTACCAGGCGAGCATCGCGGTGAGCGCGCCCGGCTGTCCCCAAGCCTCGCGGTAGCGCGCGAGATCGTCGGCCCCGAAGGTGCCGGGCCGGCTCGATCCGGTGAGCGCGCGGGCGAGCGCCGCATAAGTGTCGGCGGCCAGCATCCGCTCCGGCAAGCCGGGAAGCTGGAAGAGCGCCACGTAGTAGCTGCGCAGGAGCTGGATTGGGTCCTGCCGGATGACGCGCCAGGTCGTGTCGGGATGCGGCGCGTTCAGGATCGCCAGCCGCTCCACCCGGTCGGGATGGCGCGCCGCGACCGACCAGGCGACGATGCCGCCCCAATCGTGTCCGACGAGTCCGAACCGCCCGACCCCGAGCGCGTCCGCGAGAGCGACCACGTCCCGCGTCAGGCACACGAGTCGGTAGGCGTCGAGACCCTTCGGCTTGTCGCTGAGATTGTAGCCGCGCCCGTCCGGCGCGATGACGCGGTAGCCCGCGCGGGCGAGCGGCCCGATCTGGTGGCGCCAGCCGAACCAGAACTCCGGGAAGCCGTGCAGCAGGACGACGGGCGGCCCGTCGGCCGGCCCGGCCTCCAAGACGTGGAGCGCGAGCCCGCCGATCTCGACCCGGCGCGAGGTGGCCTGCGTGCCGTCCGGTAGCGTGAGCGGCCCGGGGGTCAAGCGGGGGTCGCCCCCATGCTGCGCCGGAACGGGTGCGCCGGGTAGACGCCCAGGACCCTGAACTCGCGCGAGAAGAAGCCGAGCTCCTCGACCGCGCGCGCCAGTCCCGGATCGTCCGGGTGGCCGTCCACCTCGGCGTAGAACTGGGTCGCGGTGAACTCGCCCTCCACCATGTAGGATTCGAGCTTCGTCATGTTGACGCCGTTCGTCGCGAATCCACCCAGCGCCTTGTAGAGCGCGGCCGGGAGGTTGCGCACCCGGAACACGAAGCTCGTGACGGTCGGGTCCTCGCCGCGGGGCGGCGTCAGGGGCTCGCGGGCGAGCACGATGAAGCGCGTCGTGTTGTGCGCCTCGTCCTCCACGTCCTCCGCCAGGATCTCCAGGCCGTAGAGCTCGGCCGCGAGCCGGGGCGCGAGGGACGCGCGGGATCGGTCGCGACCTCGCGCGACCTCGCGCGCGGATCCGGCCGTATCGGCCGCGACCTCGGCCGTCAGGCCCAGACGGCGGATGATCTTGCGGCATTGGCCGAGCGCGTGGACGTGGCTGTGGACGCTGCGGAGCGCCTCCATCGGCGTTCCGGGAATGCCGAGCAGTTGGAAATGCACCGGCAGGAAGTGCTCGCCCACGATGTGGAGACCGGAGGTCGGCAGCAGGCGGTGGATGTCCGCGACCCGCCCGGCGGTCGAGTTCTCGATCGGGATCATCGCGAGCTCGGCCTCGCCCCCGGTCACGGCCGCGAAGGCGTCCTCGAAGGTGGGGCACGGCAGGGGCTCCAGGTCAGGCCGGGCCTGCGAGCAGGAGGTGTGCGAGAAGGCCCCCGGCTCGCCCTGAAACGAGATGCGGCGCGTCACGGGGTCCGGCCTCCCTCGATGATGGCGCGCGCCCGCGCAAGGTCGTCCGGCGTGTCGACGCCGAGCGGCACGCCGTCCACGACCGTCACGTCGATGCGCATGCCGGCCTCGATCGCGCGCAGCTGTTCGAGCTTCTCGCGCAGCTCAAGCCGCGAGGGCGGCAGCGCCACGAACCGCGCGAGGGCGCGGCGGCGATAAGCGTAGAGCCCGATATGGTGCAGCAGCGGGCCCTCGCCCCAGGGCGCGGTCGCGCGGGTGAAGTAGAGCGCGCGCAGCCGGTGCGGCGCGATCTCGACCCCGACGATCTTGACGACGGAGGGCGCGGTCCGCTCCTCGTCGCGGTGGATCACGGCCGCCAACGTGGCGATCTCGACCGACGGGTCGGCGAGCGGCAGGATCGCGGCCGCGATCGCCCGCGGGTCGATCGTCGGGAGGTCGCCCTGCACGTTGACGATCACGTCGTGGCGGCCCTCCGGGTCCAGCGCCTCGGCGGCCTCGTGGATGCGGTCCGAACCGGACGCGTGGTCGACGCGCGTCAGCACGGCGCGGCCGCCGACGGCCTCGATCGCCGCCACGATCTCGTGGGCGTCGGCCGCGACCGC
>CAHJXE010000230.1 GCA_903644085.1 Hyphomicrobiales bacterium | reverse complement strand
CGCGCGGAGGCCGGGGCGGCGGGGCGGGATACGCGGGGCATGCTGCGCCAGCATCAGTTCTCGAAATGCGAGCTCGTCTCGATCACGACGCCGGACGCCTCGGCGCAAGAGCACGAGCGCATGCTCGGCTGCGCGGAGGCGGTCCTGAAAGCCCTGGAGCTGCCGTTCCGCGTCATGACGCTGTGCACCGGCGACATGGGGTTCGCGTCCGCCAAGACCTACGACATCGAGGTCTGGATGCCGGGCCAGGGCACCTACCGCGAGATCTCGTCCTGCTCCGTGTGCGGCGACTTCCAGGCCCGGCGCATGAACGCGCGCTACCGGCCCAAGGGCGACATGAAGGGCGACAAGAATACCCGGTTCCTGCACACGCTGAACGGCTCGGGCGTCGCGGTCGGCCGCGCGTTGATCGCCGTCATGGAGAACTACCAGCAGGACGACGGCACCGTCGCGGTCCCGGCCGTGCTCCAGCACTACATGGGCGGGCTGGAGCGGATCGGAGACCCGTCGTGAGGGCTGGCGCGCGTGGCCTCTCCCCGCCTGCGGGGAGAGGTCGAGCGAGGCGAAGCCTCGACCGGGTGAGGGGCTGTTTGCGAAGCCCCTCGGCAGGCTCCCTGACACGCGTCGACCTTTGCTGAACGCCGAACCACTTGCCCCTCACCCGGTCGGCTGACGCCGACTCGACCTCTCCCCGCAGGCGGGGAGAGGCGGAGCCACTCTCATGCGCATCCTCGTCACCAACGACGACGGCATCCACTCGCCCGGTCTGGCGCTCCTGGAGAAGGTGGCGCGCCAGCTCTCCGACGACGTCTGGGTCGTGGCGCCGGAGACCGATCAGTCGGGCGTCGCGCACTCGTTGTCTCTGTCCGACCCGCTGCGATTGCGCGAGGTGTCTGAGCGGCATGTCGCGATCAAGGGCACGCCGACCGATTGCGTGATCATGGCGACGCGCCACGTCTTGAAGGACCACCGGCCGGACCTCGTCCTGTCCGGGATCAATCGCGGGCAGAACGTCGCGGAGGACGTCACCTATTCGGGCACGGTCGCGGCCGCCATGGAGGGCACGATCCTCGGCATCCCGTCGATCGCGCTCTCGCAGGGGTACTCGCGCGGCGAGCGCGCCACCACGCGTTGGTCCTGCGCCGAGCACCACGCGCCCGGCCTCATCCGGCGCATCCTCGACGGGGGGATACCGCCCGGCATCCTGCTCAACGTGAACTTCCCGGCCTGCGAGCCGGGCGAGGTCGCGGGAATCGCGGTCACGGCTCAGGGCGTGCGCGACAAGGAGCTTCTCGCCGTCGACGAGCGGGAGGACGGTCGCGGGCACCCGTATTTCTGGATCCGCTTCGAGCGGGGCCGCTTCGAGCCCGGCCATGGCACCGACCTCAAGGCGCTCGCAGAGAACCGCATCTCGGTGACACCGCTCCGCCTCGACCTCACGGACGAGCCCACGTTGACGCTGATGGCCCAGGCCTTCGCGCAGTAGCGCTAAGGCGTCTCGGACACGAGCTTGCCCGTATAGACGACGGGACCCGTCGGCAGCCCTGTCCGCGAACCGCCGGGCGGCTCGACGCTGACCGCGATGGTGGCGTTCTGGAGCAGGCTCGCGGACCCGGCCGGAAGGACGGCGCGCGTGACCGACGTCTCGACGAGGCCGAGGGAGCGCGGCGCCTCCCCGGCACGCACGGACCAGAGCTCGAGACTGCGGTCGGGGGGCGTCTCGGCCGCGAGCGCACGGACCTGAACGAGCCCGGCGCGCGCATCGATACGGACCAGGAGAGCCGGCAACTCGCCGGACCGGTTCACGACCGCGACCAGCGTCGGTTGAGCCAAGCCCGGGATCACGCGATCAGCCGCGACATAGAGTGCGAGCATGGCCGCGAGTGCGCCGCTCGCGAGCGCGGCCCCGCGCCAGATCGAACGCGAGCGACGCAACGCGGCGTGGCGCGCGAAGTCGACGACCTCCGCCCCGCTCTCGCGAGCTCCGCCCTGCCCTGCCATGGCGCGCTGGATCGCCGACCAGAGATCTGCGCCGGGCTCGACCGGCGCGACCGCGTCGGCCAGCGGATCGAGCCGCGCTTCCCACGCCCGAACAGAGCGCAGGAGAGCGGAGTCGTTCGTCAGATCGTGCTCGAACGTGCGACGCGCGGCGATGTCCATGGTGCCGATCACGTACTCGGCCGCCTCCGCGTCGCGGGGGTGGAACGCGTCGGCGCTCATGCCTCACCCATGCAGCTGCGCAGCGCGGCAGCCGTGCGATGAAGCCACGTCTTGATCGTGTTGACGGGCGTCGCGAACCGCTGCGAGAGCTCCTCGCGCGAGTAGCCGTCATAATATGCCTCGAGAAAGCAGCGGCGCTGCGACTCGTCCAACTGGCCGAGGCAGATGCTGAGCCGGTTCCTCTCGATGAACTCGGCCTCGCGGTCGCGCGGCTCCGCCATGGTCTCCACCGGGTCGAGCCCGTCCTCGTGCGTCCGGGCGAGCGTCTCGCGGCGGGCGCGCACGACATCGATCGCGCGGTAGCGCGCGATCGAGATCAGCCACGTCATCGGGCGTCCGGCCTCGAGCGAGTACGAGGCGGCGCCCTGCCAGACCTTCAGGTAGGCCTCCTGCACGACATCCTCCGCCACAGCCCTATCCTTCACGATACGGAGCGCGATGCCGAGAAGTTTCGCGGAGGTCTGGCCGTACAGTTCCTGGAAGGCGGCCTGATCGCCCCGCGCCGTCCGGCCGATCAACGCTGAGAGATCGACGGTTGAGAGGCGCAAGGATTCTGTGTCCGGTTCGCTACGCGCGACATCTAACCCGGCGCGATCGTTCCGTCACGCCTCCAGACTTGACCAGCCGGGCTCGCGCGGCACACCTTCGGGTCATGTTCCTCACCTTCTTCAGCGAACTCCGGGCCGCGAAAGTACCGGTCACGCTCCGCGAGTACCTGACGCTCATGGAGGCACTCGACCGCGACCTCGCGGAGAAGCGCGTGGAGGAGTTCTACTTCCTTGCCCGCACCTGCCTCGTGAAGGACGAGCGCAACCTCGACCGGTTCGACCGGATCTTCGGGCAGGTGTTCAAGGGGTTGGAGACGCTGGGACAGGCCGTGGAACGCGCCGAGATCCCGGAGGAGTGGCTGCGCAAACTCGCCGAGAAATACTTGAGCGACGAGGAGAAGGCCCAGGTCGAGGCGATGGGTTGGGACAAGCTCTTCGAGACCCTGAAGGAGCGGCTGGCCGACCAGAAGGAGCGTCACCAGGGCGGGTCGAAATGGATCGGCACCGGCGGCACCTCGCCCTACGGCGCCTATGGCTACAATCCCGAAGGCATCCGGATCGGCCAGGACAAGAACCGCAACTTCCGCGCCGTGAAAGTGTGGGACCGGCGCGAGTTCAAGGACTTCGATGACGGCGTGGAGCTCGGCATCCGCAACATGCGGGTCGCGCTCCGGCGGCTGCGCCGCTTCGCCCGCACGGGCGCGGCGGACGAGCTCGACCTCGACGGCACGATCCAGGAGACCGCGAACAAGGGCTTCCTCGACGTGAAGCTCCGGCCCGAGCGGCGTAACGCCGTCAAGGTGCTGCTCTTCCTCGACGTCGGCGGCTCGATGGACATGCATGTGGAGCAAGCGGAGGAGCTGTTCTCGGCCGCCCGCTCCGAGTTCAAGCATTTCGAGCACTTCTATTTCCACAACTGCCCCTACGAGCGGCTGTGGAAAGAGAACCGGCGGCGGCATACCGACACGATCCCGACCTCCGACGTGCTGCGCACCTACCCGTCCGATTACCGAGCGGTGTTCGTGGGCGACGCCGCCATGAGCCCCTACGAGATCGCGATGCCGGGCGGCTCGGTCGAGCATTGGAACGAGGAATCGGGCCAGGTCTGGCTGGAGCGCCTGTTCGGGCAGTTCCCGCGCTCCGTCTGGCTAAACCCCACGCCGCGCGCGCAGTGGGGCTACTCGCAATCGACCGGCATGGTGGGCAAGCTCGCCTCCGGCCGCATGTTCCCACTGACGCTCGACGGTATCGACGCGGCGATGCGCGCGCTGGTGCGGTGAGGCGATGGACGCCTCCCTCCTCCTCACGGCCGCGGCCGCGGGCTTCGTCTACGCGATCACGCCCGGTCCCGGTGTCCTCGCGGTCCTGGGGATCGGGGCCGATCGCGGCCGGCCCGCCGGGGCGGCGTTCCTCGCGGGTCATCTCGTCGGCGACGTCGGTTGGGCGACGCTCGCGCTCGTCGCCATTATCGAGGCGACGAGCGTCGGCTCGACGCTCTTCGACGTGCTCGGGGCCGCGAGCGGGGCGTACCTGTTGTGGCTCGGCATCAGGGCGATCCGGGTGCGCCGCGGCGCCGGGCTCGCACCGCGGACCGTCGGGCGTCCCTTCCTGCACGGGCTCATGTTCGGCGCGAGCAACCCGAAATCCTATCCCGTGGCTGTCGCGACCTTCACGGCGCTGCTCTCGGCCAAGGCCGATCTCCTCACCTGGAACATGTTGCCGGCGCTCGTCGCGGCCAGCATCGTCGGAGGCGGGTTCGCCTACGGGCTCCTCGTCGGGTTCGTGGGGGTCGGAGCCGTGCGGCGCGGCTATCGCCGGCACGAGATCGCGATCACCCGCGTCTCGGGCGTCATGTTCGTGGGCTTCGCGCTCGGCGCGCTCACGCACGCCGTCCCGGGGCTCGTGGGCGCACGGCGGCCGTAGGAGAGTTCCCTCCTCGCCCCGTGCAACGGGGAGAGGTCGAGCAGCCCGCGGCAGCGGGCGTTCGGGTGAGGGGCAGGCTAACCGGCGGCGTTGTGGTGCCAGCGCCCCTCATCCGGTCGCGCTGACGCGCGACTCGACTTCTCCCCGTTCCGGCTTTCAGCCGGCGCGGGGAGAAGAACGTCGGCTATCGCCCGCCAGACACCTTGAGGTTGGCGCCTGTCACGTAGCTCGCGCCGGGCGAGATCAGGAACAGCACGGCCTCGGCGATCTCGTCCGCCTGCCCGATGCGCGCCATCGGGATCATCGGGGCGATCCGGGCCATGCGGCCCGCGTCCCCCGTCGAGCGCTCGTGGATGTCGGTCTCGACCATGCCGGGCGAGACCGCGTTGACCCGCATGCCCTCCGTGGCGAGCTCCTTCGACAACCCGACCGTCAGCGAGTCGATCGCGCCCTTGGAGGCCGCGTACCAGACATACTCACCGGGACTGCCGATCGCGGCCGCGACGGACGAGATGTTGACGATCGAGCCGCCCGGGCCACCCTGCCCGGTCGACAAGCGGCGCGCGGCCTCGCGGGCGACCAGGATCGCGCCGGTCACGTTGACGTCGACGCAGTGGCGGATCGTCTCGGCGCTCGTCGCGGCGAGCCGGCTTGACCGCCCCGTCACGCCCGCATTGTTGACGACGTGGCGCAAGGGACCGAGCGCCGCCGCGGCCTCGTCGAAGACCCGGACCACGTCCGCCTCGACCGCCATGTCGCCGCCGCACGCGACCGCGCTGGCGCCAGCCGCGATGCAGGCCGCCACGACCGCGTCGGCAGCCTCGCGCTCGGCGCGATAGTTCACCGCGACGTCGAAGCCCCGTGCGGCCGCCATGACGGAGATCGCGGCCCCGATCCCACGGCTCCCGCCGGTGACCAACACCGTCTCGCGTCGATCGCTCAT
>CAHJXE010000229.1 GCA_903644085.1 Hyphomicrobiales bacterium | reverse complement strand
TTCGGCACGCATATGGGGCAGGGCATCTGCATGAACACGACCGACATCACCGAGTTCGACTGCGTGACGATCGGCGACTACTGCACCATCAACGCGCTCTCGGCACTTCAGACGCACCTCTACGAGGACCGCATCATGAAGGTCGGCCGGGTGAACCTGGGCGCGGGAGTTGTGGTCGGCGCCAACGCGACCGTGCTCTACGACACCAAGGTCGGCGACTATGCCCGGCTCGAACCCTTAACGATCGTGATGAAGGGCGAGTCGATCCCCGCCCATTCGGAATGGGAGGGCGCGCCGGCCGTGCCGGTCGTGCATATTGCCGCGGAGCCGATGTTGGCGGAGCCGGTCGCGGCCTGACCCGAAGCTGACCCTCGACGGCTGACTCGCGCGCGGTTTCCCCGTACAGCCGCCGCACCATGTCGCATAACACGTTCGGCCACCTGTTCCGGGTCACGACCTTCGGCGAGAGCCACGGGCCGGCGCTCGGTTGCGTGGTCGACGGCTGTCCGCCGCGCATCCCGCTGGACGCGGCCGACATCCAGGCCGAGCTCGACCGCCGCCGCCCCGGCCAGTCCCGGTTCACGACACAGCGCCAGGAGCCGGACGAGGTCCGCATCCTGTCCGGCGTGTTCGCGGATGATCGCACCGGCGGGCAGGTCACGACCGGCACGCCCATCGCGCTCGCGATCGACAACCTCGACCAGCGCTCCAAAGACTACGCGGCCATTCGCGACAGCTACCGGCCGGGCCACGCGGACTACACCTACGATGCGAAATACGGCGTGCGCGACTATCGCGGCGGGGGTCGGTCGTCGGCGCGCGAGACGGCCGCGCGCGTCGCCGCGGGCGCGATCGCCCGCAAGATCGTGCCCGGCATCGCGGTCCGCGGGGCGGTGGTGCGGATCGGTCGCCACGAACTCGACCGGACTCGCTGGGACTGGGACGAGGTGGCACGCAACCCGCTCTTCTGTCCGGACGCTGTGGCGGCTGTGGAGTGGGCGGAGTATCTCGACGGGATCCGCAAGGCGGGGTCGTCCATCGGGGCGGTCATCGAGATCGTGGCGGAGAACGTGCCGGCCGGGCTCGGGGCGCCGATCTACGGCAAGCTCGACGCGGAGCTCGCGGGCGCGCTGATGTCGATCAACGCGGTCAAGGGCGTGGAGATCGGCGACGGGTTCGCGGCGGCGGCGCTCGAGGGAGCGGAGAACGCCGACGAGATGCGCCCGGGCAACGAAGGGACGCCCCGCTTCCTCGCGAACCACGCGGGCGGCATCCTCGGCGGCATCTCGACCGGCCAGCCGATCGTGGTCCGCTTCGCCGTGAAGCCGACCTCGTCGATTCTGCAGCCGCGCGCCAGCGTCGACCGGACGGGCGCCGCGGTCGAGGTCGTCACGAAGGGTCGCCACGACCCGTGCGTCGGCATCCGGGCCGTCCCGGTCGGGGAGGCGATGGTGGCGTGCGTGCTCGCGGACCATTATCTGCGGCACCGGGCGCAGACGGGGGATGGGTGAGATGCGCGAGATCGAGATCGAGGAAGCAGGACCTCGGCTCAGCGAACTCGTCGACGAGGCGTTGGGCGGTGATGTCGTGGTGCTGAGACGGGACGGACGAGATGTGGCGCGCTTGGTCCCTGTGAAGCCGCCGCAGCGCCTCAAGCTCGGTTTGCTCTCTGGGCAGATGAACATGCCGTCGGAGTTCAACTCGCCCCTTCCGGATGACCTGCTGGACCTATTCGAAGGCCGTTAGTGCGACTACTCATCGATACGCAATTGCTGGTCTGGTCGCTGGTCGAGCCGGCCCGGATGCCGCAGAACGCTCGATCCATACTCGACGAGCCCGGACATGACTTCGTGTTCAGCGCGGTATCGATCTGGGAGGTCGCGATCAAGTACGCGCTGAAACGGCCGGACTTCACGTTGCCGCCGGAACGGATCTACAAGGCTCTAGTCGATACCGGTTATCGCGAGCTCCCCATCACCTCCTCGGCCGCCGCCCGCGTCGCGACGCTACCCCTGCACCATCGCGACCCCTTCGACCGACTTCTCGTCGCGCAGGCGACCGACGAAGGCGCTCTTCTCCTGACGGCGGACGCGGTGCTCGCCGCCTACGCTCCCCACATCATGATGGCCGGCTGATGCGGCCCCGCGAGACCACCCCATGTCCGACACGATCTCCGACACGCTGGACGCTTTCGCGCGCGGCGAACTCGTCATCGTCACCGACGATGACGACCGCGAGAACGAGGGCGACCTCGTCATGGCGGCCTCGCTCTGCACGCCGGAGAAGATGGCCTTCATCGTGCGCAACACCTGCGGGATCGTATGCGCGCCGCTCTCGCCCGCGGAGGCGAAGCGTCTGCGGCTCGAACCCATGGTGGCGTCGAACGACGCGCCGCTGGGCACCGCGTTCACGGTCTCGGTCGATACGCGCCACGGGCTCACGACCGGCATCTCGGCCGAGCAGCGCACGAACACGGTGCGCGCCCTCGCGAACGGCAACATGGGGGCGAGCGACTTCGTGCGGCCGGGCCACGTCTTTCCCCTGATCGCGAAGGAGGGCGGCGTCCTCATGCGCTCCGGCCACACGGAAGCGGCGATCGACCTCTGCCGCATGGCGGGCCTGCCGCAGGTCGGCGTCATCTGCGAGCTCGCGAACGACGACGGCACCGTGATGAAGGGCGACCAGATCGCGGATTTTGCCGCGAAGCACGCGCTGAAGCGCATCTCGGTCGCGGACCTCATCAGCCACCGCCAGACGCGCGAGAAGCTCGTCGAGCGGCTCGGCACCTTCCCGGTCAAGGGCGAGATGGGGCCGCTCACCGGTTACGCCTACGCGACCCCCTTCGAGCCCGTGCAGCACCTCGCCTTCGTGTACGGCAAGGTCGGAGACGGGCGCGACATCCTGGTGCGTCTGCATCGCGCGAACGCGGTCAACGACGTGATCTGCGGCGGGCACACGATCCGTGCCTCGCTGAAGCGCTTCACGGAGGAGGGCAGGGGCATTCTCGTCTACCTGCGGGACGGGACGGCCGGCGTGCCGCTGATGAGCTTCTCCAGCGAGGAGAGTGCGGGCGCCGAGGCCGAGCGGACGCGTCAATGGCGCGAGGTGGGGCTCGGCGCGCAGATCCTGCGCGATCTCGGCGTCACCTCCATCCGCAATCTCGCGGCCGGGTCGCGCTCCTATGTCGGCCTGTCCGGGTTCGGCATCGAGCTGCTGGGGACCGAACCCGTCTGACCGCTCACGCCTCCATCAGCGTCGCCACATGCGCGGCCGCCGAGGCGGCGAGCGCCTGCAGGTCGTAGCCGCCCTCCAGGATCGAGACGACGCGTCGGCCGCAGCTCCGGTCGGCGACAGCCATCGCGGCCCGCGTCACCCAGGCGAAATCCCCCTCGTCGAGCTCCAGTTGGGCGAGCGGGTCGCGGTGATGGGCGTCGAACCCGGCCGACACGATCAGGAGATCGGGCCGGAACGCCGCGAGGCGCGGCAGGATGCGCGTCGCGACCGCGTCGCGGAACATCGCGCCGTCCGCGCCCGCGGCAGCGGCACGTTCACGATCGTGTCGTGGTCGCCGCGCTCCGAAGGAGCCCCGGTGCCAGGATAGAACGGCATCTGGTGGGTCGAGGCGTACATCACGCTCGCATCGTCCCAGAGGATGTCCTGCGTGCCGTTGCCGTGATGCACGTCGAAATCGAAGATCGCGACCCGCTCCGCCCCGTGCGCCCGCTGAGCATGGCGCGCCGCGACGGCGGCGTTGTTGACGAAGCAGAACCCCATCGCGCGCGTGCGCTCCGCGTGGTGGCCGGGCGGGCGGGTGGCGCAGAACGCGTTCGCGGCCTCGCCCGTCATCACGGCGTCCACCGCCACGACCGCCGCACCGGCGCCTCGCAGCACCGCGTCCCGTGTGCCGGGCGAGAGGATCGTGTCGCTATCGATGCGTGCGTAACCCCGATCCGGCATCGCATTCATGAGCGCCTCCACGTAGGCGCGAGGATGCGCGAGCGCGACCGTGTCGAGATCCGCCGGCTCAGGCTCGCGCCGCAAGAGTTGCGCGAAGGCCTCTGCCGCGAGCGCCCGCTCGATCGCCCGGATGCGATCGGGGCGCTCGGGATGGCCCGGCCCGGTATCATGCGTGAGCGAGGCCGGATGGTGCAGGAGGAGCGTCGTCATGAGACCCTTTGCATCTGCAGATCGGGTGTGCGGCTCAATTGCAACACTCGCCCGCATACCGCATCGAACACGAGCTCGGGAAGGAAGCGTTTACCCTAACGCGCGTTAACCATGTGATCCCACGCGTGATCGCCCGGCCGGGCGGCGGACAGGACCGACATGCGCCCGAACCTCGCCCTCCTGGCGGCCCTCGCCGCCACCCTCGCGCTCGGCGGCTGCTTCAAGGCAGTGCCCGACCCGCAGGTCTCGGCGCTCGACGCGAGATACATGGCGCTGATCCCCGACGCCGAGGTCGACCCGCATTTCGCACGCTACCAGATCAGCGATCCCACCGGGGAGGCGCCCGGCACGGTCGTCGTCGACACCAAGGTGCGCCAGCTCTACCTCGTGCTGCCGGACAAGCAGGCGATCCGCTACGGCGTCGCGACCGGCGACGAGGCCTATGGCTGGACCGGCACGGCGGACGTCGCCCGAAAGGCCGAGTGGCCGGCCTGGAACCCGCCGGCCGAGATGATCGCGCGCTGGCCCCACGTCCATCATACCGAGGGCGGGCCGAACAACCCGCTCGGCGCCCGCGCGCTCTACCTCTACCAGGGCAACAAGGACACGCTCTACCGCATCCACGGCACGAACGAGCCTGAGAAGATCGGGCAGGCCGTGTCGTCCGGCTGCATCCGCATGCGCAACCTCGACATCGTGGACCTCTACAACCGCGTCCCGGTCGGCGCGAAGGTGATCGTGCGCTGAGCGAGACAGGACCCGAGGAGACGGTCGACCCCGACGCGGGACTTCCGGTCCCGCAGCGCTACTGGTCGATCCTCGCGATCGGCCTCGCGATCACGATGGCGGTGCTCGACAGCGCGGTCGCGAACGTCGCGTTGCCGACGATCGCGCGCGAGTTCCAGGTCGACCCGGCGGACGCGATCTGGATCGTCAACGCCTACCAGCTCGCGATCGTCGTCTCGCTCCTGCCGATCGCCTCCCTCGGCGAGATCGTCGGCTATCATCGCGTCTACCAGGTCGGCCTGGCGCTGTTCACGGCCGCGTCGCTCGCCTGCGCGCTCTCCGATTCACTCGTCACGCTGACGCTGGCGCGCGTCGTACAGGGCCTCGGCGCGGCCGGGATCATGGCGATCAACGCGGCGCTCGTGCGCTTTACCTACCCGGCCCGGCTTCTCGGGCGCGGCATCGGCCTCAACGCGCTGATCCTGTCGGTCGCCTCCGCGCTCGGCCCGACGGTCGCGTCCGCGATCCTGGCCGTCGCGTCCTGGCAGTGGCTCTTCGCGATCAACCTGCCGATCGGCCTCGTGACGCTCGTCATCGCGCGCTTCGCGCTGCCGCGCATCGACGCGGTCGCACGACGCTTCGACTACGCGTCCGCCGTGCTGAACGCGCTCGCCTTCGGCTTCATCATCGTGGGAATCGACGGCATCACGCGCTCGGACAGCCCCTGGCTCGGCGTCCTGGCGCTCGTCGTCGGGCT
>CAHJXE010000228.1 GCA_903644085.1 Hyphomicrobiales bacterium | reverse complement strand
GGCCTCGGCGACCGCGATCGCGTCGGCGCGCGCCCCCGCCTCTGCGGTCTCCCCCGCGGACCGTGCCGCCAGGTAGGCGATCCCTTGCAGCACCGCCTCCAGCCGGCGGATCTCGGCCGAGAGTGCGCGGTAGCGGGCCGCCTGCCGGCCCTGCCGGCGCAGCCCCTCGGCCTGCGCGTCGATCTCGCGCAGCACGTCCTCGACCCGCACGAGGTTGTCCTCGGCCTGGCGCAATCTCAGCTCCGCCTCGTGCCGGCGGGCATGCAGCCCCGCGATGCCGGCCGCGTCCTCCAGGATGCGGCGGCGCGCTTGCGGTTTCGCCGAGATGATCTCGCTGATCTGGCCCTGGCGCACGAGCGCGGGCGAGCGCGCCCCTGTCGCGGCGTCCGCGAAGAGGAGCTGCACGTCGCGTGCGCGCACCTCGCGGCCGTTCACCCGGTAGGCCGAGCCCTGATCGCGCTCGATGCGGCGGGAGACCTCCAGCGTCTCGTGATCGTTGAAGATCGCCGGGGCGGAGCGGGCCGAATTGTCGAGCGCCAGCATCACCTCGGCGGTGTTGCGCGCGGGCCGCGAGGACGAGCCGGAGAAGATGACGTCGTCCATGCCGGACGCGCGCATGCTCTTGTGCGAGCTCTCGCCCATCACCCAGCGCAACGCCTCGACGAGGTTCGACTTGCCGCAGCCGTTCGGGCCGACGACCCCCGTCAGCCCCGGCTCGATCGGGATGTCGGTCGGCTCGACGAAGGTCTTGAAGCCGACGATGCGGAGCCGGGTGAGCCGCATGGCCGCAAGCCCCGACCGGCCGTGATCAGGCGCCGAGAAGCGGCTTGATCACCTTCTCGAACTCCTCGATCGAGACCGCGCCCGGCACGCGCTGACCGTTGACGAAGAAGGTCGGGGTCGAATCGACCTTGAACTGTTCGACCGCGCGATTTTTGACCGCGTTGACGGCATCGAAGAGCTTCTGGTCGCGCAAGGTCGCCTCGAACTTCTCCTGGCTGAAGCCGGCTTGCCGCACCGTCTGAGCCAGCGCGTTCAAGGGCTTGTCCACGAAGGCCCATTTGGCCTGGGTGTCGAAGAGCAGGTCGGACAGCGGATAGTAGCGCATGCCGCCATCGGCCCGGGCCAGCATGAAGCCGGCCGTCGCGAGGGGATCGAGGGGGAACTCGCGCAGCGTGAAGCGCACCTGCCCGGTATCGATGTAGCGCTTCTTCAGCTCGGGGAAGGTCGCCTCGTGGAAATGCGCGCAATGCGTGCAGGTCAGCGACGCGTATTCGATGATCGTGACCTTCGCATCCGCCGACCCGATCCACGCGTCGCCGAGCGGACCCGGCACGGCGAGATCGGCCGGCGCGACGTTCTGCGCGTAGGCGGGACGCGCGATCGTGGCCGCCAGGGATGCCCCCCCGATTGCTCCGAGCGCGTTACGGCGCGTGATCATGCTCTTGTCTCCGGACCTTGTGCCCATCGGCTACGACGTCACGAGAATTGTGGCAAGGATTCGGCCCCGCCTCTCAAACCGGGCCGTCGGTCGACAGGACGGCCGTGCCGAGCCGCTGCAAGGCCGCGCGCAGTGGGTCGTCCGCCACGGGGGCGGTCGCGTCCGCCACGCGCCGGCTCTCGGCCTCGCCGATCCGGCGTTCCGGCAGTCTCGGGTTGGATCGGCGGACGGGTCCCTGCTTCAGGACGATCCGCCCGATGCAGCGCCAGCCATAGACCGCGTTGACGCGCTCCATCAGGATGGGCGCGAGATGCTGAAGCTCCAGGGCGAAGGCCCCTTCGACCCGCACGACGAGCGTCGCGGGTTGGGAACGGGCCTCGGGCTCGCCCTTCGGGCGGCGCGGCCACTCGACCTTGATCGGCTGCGACACCGCGCCCAGCCGCTCGCCCACGATGTCGGGCCAGGACACAACGATGTCGGCGCCCGTGAAGCCCTGCGCGGCGATCGCGCGGCCGATGCACGGCTCCACGTATTCGGCGAGGGGCTTGGGACGTGCCATGCGTCCAGGTCTACCAGACGGGGCGCTCACGCGGGAGTCGACCAGACGGCGCGGACGTCCCGCCAGCCGGCCGCGCGGCGGCCCTTCGCGGCGAGCCGCTTCAGCTCGGCCGGGGTCGGGAAGCCGCGATAGGGCAGGGTGGGAAGCGGCGTCTCGACGGCGCGCCCGGCCGCGATGTCGGCGAGCGTCGCGTCGAGCGTCGGCAGCACCGCCTCGTGAAGGCGCGCCGCCGCCTCGATCGCGCTCATGCGGGGATCGTTGGGCATCCGCATCTGCGCGAGGAGCGCGCCCGCGTCGATCTGCGGCACGAGGCGGTGGATCGAGCAGCCGAGCGCGACCGGGTCGTCGAGGAGCGCGTGGATGGTCGGGACGGGCCCGCGATGCTCGGGCAGGAGCCCGCAATGCACGTTGATGCCGCCGAGACGCGTCGCCGCGATGACGTCGGCGCGCAGGATCTGGTCGAAATGGAAGGTGAGGAGGAGGTCCGCCCCGCTCGCCGCCAGGGCCTCCCGGAAGGCGAGGCCGTTCACGTCGCCGACGGGCGTCGTCGGCACGCCGAGCCGGGCGCAGGTCCGGCCGAGCGGCGTCGCCTCGACGTCGCGCTCGGGCGGGCGGCGGAGTGCGCCCACGATGCGGGGCGCCGTGAAGTTGAGGAACAGGTAGGGCAGGAGCCGCGGGCCCGAACTCCGCATGCGCTTGACCGTCTGGCCGAGCGCCCCGCCCGCCTCTTGGCGGAACGGGTCGGAGAAGCCGACGAGCGCGATCCGGCCGGGATCGGAGGCCACGAAACGACGCACGGCGCGCGCGGCCGCGAGCGCCTCCATGGTGAGAAGCGCGATCTTCACGCGCGGCACCCGACCGGGTCACGCCCGGGCGCGATCCTGCGGTAAGACGGGTCTCGACTCACGAATACGCCACGATGGTTCCCGCTCTCCAAACGCGATGCTCGTAGCCCGCTCCCCCGCCATCGCCAAATCGACGGGCGCGCCGCAGGCCGCCGACCTGCTCGTCTGGTACGACCGGCACCGGCGCGACCTGCCGTGGCGCGCGAAGCCGGGCGAGACGGCGGACCCCTACCGGGTCTGGCTGTCCGAGATCATGCTCCAGCAGACCACGATCGCGGCCGTGCGCCCCTACTTCGCGGCGTTCCTGGCGCGGTTCCCGACGCTCGATGCGCTGGCCTCCGCCCCGTCCGAGGCGGTGATGAGCGCCTGGGCCGGGCTCGGCTACTACTCGCGCGCGCGCAACCTGCACGCCTGCGCGCAGTCGGTCTTGCGCGATCATGATGGGCGCTTTCCCGACACGGAGGAGGGGCTGCGCCGCCTACCCGGGATCGGCCCCTACACGGCGGCGGCGATCGCCGCGATCGCGTTCGACCGGCCGGCGGCGGCCGTCGACGGCAATGTCGAGCGCGTCGTGTCGCGCCTGTACCGGGTCGAGGAGCCGTTGCCGGCCGCGAAGCCCGAGTTCCGACGTCTGACCTCGGCGCTCGTGCCGGCGCAGAGGCCGGGCGATTTCGCGCAGGCCGTCATGGATCTCGGCTCCACGATCTGCACGCCGAAGCGGCCGGCCTGCGCACTCTGTCCGTGGATGACGCCCTGCCGGGCGCGCGCCGCCGGGTTGCAGGAGACGTATCCGAAAAAGGTCGCGAAGCGAGAGGGCGCCCTGCGGCGCGGCGCGGCCTTCGTGGCGCTGCGCGACGACGACAGCGTCCTATTGCGCACCCGTGTGCCGCGCGGTCTCCTCGGCGGCATGGCGGAGCCGCCGACGAGCGAGTGGCGGATCGACTACGACCCGGCCGGCGCCGTCCTCGATGCGCCGTTCGAGGCGCGCTGGAAGCGCTGCCCCGGCACGGTCGAGCACGTCTTCACGCATTTCCCGCTGGAGCTCACGGTCCTGTCGGCGCGCGTCGCCGCCGGCGTCGCGGCGCCGGACGGCATGCGCTGGACCCCGCGCGCGGCCCTCGCCGAGGAGCCCTTGCCGAACCTGATGAAGAAGGTGATCGCGAAGGCGCTGGGGCCGGAGCCGGTCAGAAAGCCGAAGCTTCGCTGACGGAGGTCAGTCGCATCATCAGCCCGCCATCCCGGCCCGGATCTCGCTCCGCATCGCGTCGATAACGACTCGCTGGCCTTCGCGCAGGGCGTGCCAGAAGGTCCAGCCGTTGCAGGCGGGCAGCCCCTGCACGAGCGCGCCGATCTTGTGGATGGACCCCATGGCGGGCCCGACCGTCAGCGTGCCGTCGGCGCGCACCAGCGCGCTGTGGCGGCCTGCCGCGCAGCTGAGCGTCTCGCCCGGCCGGATGCGGCCCGATTCGACGAGGTCGAGGAACGGGACGCGCGGCTCGGTGCGTTTCGAGGGCGGCGTCGCGACCGATCCGGGGTCGAGCGGCCGGACAGCCGCGATGCGGCTGCGGGCCGCGGCCGCGTAGGTCTCGTCGCGCTCGATCCCCACGAAGTGCCGGCCCAGCCGCTTCGCTACCGCGCCCGTGGTGCCCGTGCCGAAGAACGGGTCGAGGATCACGTCGCCCGGGTTCGAGGCCGCGAGCAGGATGCGCTGGATCAGCGCCTCCGGCTTCTGCGTCGGGTGGACCTTGCGGCCGTCATCGCCCTTCAGCCGCTCCTCGCCCGTGCAGAGCGGGAACAGCCAGTCGGAGCGCATCTGGAGGTCGTCGTTGCCGGCCTTCAGCGCCTCGTAATGGAAGGTGTAGCGCTTGGCGGACGCGTCGCGTGCCGCCCAGATCAGCGTCTCGTGCGCGTTGGTGAAACGCCGGCCGCGGAAGTTCGGCATCGGGTTCGACTTGCGCCATACGACGTCGTTCAGGATCCAGTAGCCGAGGTCCTGGAGGGTCGCGCCGACCCGGAAGATGTTGTGGTAGGAGCCGATGACCCAGAGCGTCGCGTCGGGCTTCATCACCCGCCGGCACGCCGCCAGCCAGTCGCGGCTGAACGTGTCGTAGGCGGTGAAGCTCGCGAACTTGTCCCAGTCGTCGTCGACCGCGTCGACGCTCGAATGGTCGGGGCGGGTCAATCCGCCCTCGAGCTGGAGGTTGTAGGGCGGGTCCGCGAAGACGAGGTCGACGCTGTTCGCGGGCAGGCGCTCCAGCGCCGCCACGCAATCCCCGACGAGGATCTCGTCCTGCGGGGCACGCTCGTCCGATCGGGACACGCTCCCACGCGGGAGCTTGGCCCCCATCCGGGCCGACGCCGCGATCCGCCCGGTACGCGAGACCTGATTCCGGGCGATCGCTGCGGCGGACCCGGTACGCTGGGTACCCATTTGGCCAACACCGTTACGCAACTGACGATGCGGTTATGGGGCGGGCAGGGTAAAAACCGGGTTGCGGCCCGTTCCGGTGCGCGTCCCACTTTGGGGCTGCAGCTTTTGCCGAGTGCTCGGCCGACTCGTGCGAGGCCTTAAGAGGCCGTGAGCACGAGCGCGCCGCCGCGCGCCTCGTCGCTGAGCCGCACGGGCGCGAAGCTGCGCCGGTGAAGCGGGCAGGGCCCCATCTCGGCCAGCGCGTCGAGATGCCTGCGGGTCGAGTACCCGACGTTGCTGGCGAACCCGTAGGCCGGGTATTGGACATCGAGAAGGCGCATCATCCGGTCGCGCACGACCTTCGCGACGATCGACGCGGCGGCGATGGACGGGATCTT
>CAHJXE010000227.1 GCA_903644085.1 Hyphomicrobiales bacterium | reverse complement strand
GCCCTTGCGCATCCTCGTCACCGGCGGCGCCGGCTTCATCGGTTCGGCCCTCGTGCGGCTCCTCGTGCGCAAGAGCGACCACGAGATCCTCAATCTCGACAAGCTGACCTATGCGGGTAGCCCGACGACGGTCGCGGAGGTGGCGGGTGACCCGCGCTACGGCTTCGTGGAGGCCGACATCTGCGACGGCGAGGCGGTCGCGGCGATCTTGGCCCGGTTCGACCCCGACACGGTGGTGCACCTCGCGGCCGAGAGCCATGTCGACCGCTCGATCGACGGGCCGGACGCCTTCATCGAGACGAACATCGTCGGGACCTACCGGCTGCTGCGGGCCGCGAGCGCGCATTGGCAGGCGCTGCCGGCCGACCGGCGGGCGGCGTTCCGCTTCCACCACGTCTCGACGGACGAGGTGTTCGGCTCGCTGGGACCGCAGGGCTACTTCACCGAGACGACGGCCTACGACCCCCGCTCGCCCTACTCGGCCTCCAAGGCCGGCTCCGACCACCTCGTGCGGGCCTGGCACCACACCTACGGCCTGCCGACGCTGGTCACGAACTGCTCCAACAATTACGGGCCCTACCACTTCCCCGAGAAGCTGATCCCGCTGATGATCCTGAAAGCGCTGGCGGGCGAGACCTTGCCCGTCTACGGGCGCGGCGACAACGTGCGCGACTGGCTCTTCGTGGAGGACCACGCCCGGGCGATCCGGCGCGTGTTCGAGGCGGGCACCCCCGGCGAGACCTACAACGTCGGGGGCAATAGCGAGCGCACGAACCTCGAGGTCGTCCACGCGATCTGCCGGCTGCTGGACGAGGCCCGCCCGCGCCCCGACGGCCGACCCTACGCCGACCAGATCGGTTTCGTGGCGGACCGGCCCGGCCACGACATGCGCTACGCGATCGACGCCACCAAGCTGAAGACGGACCTCGGCTGGGAGCCGGCCGAGACCTTCGAGACCGGCATCGCCAAGACCGTGCGATGGTACCTCGACAACGAGACCTGGTGGCGGGACATCCAGGCCAAGGCCTATGCCGGACAGAGGCTCGGGTTGAGCGCATGATCCGGAAAAGTGGGCACCGGTTTTCTGATCAGATCATGCGCAGATGAAAATGAAGGCCTCCTGATGGACATCCTCCTCACCGGCGGGGCGGGCCAGGTCGGGATCGAACTGCAGCGTCAGGACTGGGGCGAGGGCGTGACCGTCCACGCGCCGGGACGCGACGTGCTCGACCTCGCGGACGCGGCCTCGGTCGAGCGCGTGCTCGCCGAGCGACCCTGGGGCGCGGTGATCTCCTCCGGGGCCTACACGGCGGTCGACAAGGCGGAGAGCGACGTCGCGACGGCGTGGCGCGTCAACGCGCTCGCGCCCGCGATCCTGGCGGCCGGGACCGCGCGCGCCGGCATCCCGATCGTGCAGATCTCGACCGACTACGTCTTCGCGGGCGACAAGCCGGGGTTCTACGTCGAGGACGATCCCGTCGCGCCGCTCGGCGTCTACGGCGCCTCTAAGGAGGGCGGCGAGGGGGCGGTGCGCACCGCGAACCCGCGCCACGCGATCATCCGCACCGCCTGGGTGGTCGGCCCGCATCGCGCGAACTTCCTCAAGACGATGTTGCGTCTCGCTGGCGACCGGGACGAGGTGTCGGTCGTGTCCGACCAGCACGGCTGCCCGACCTTCGCGGGCGACCTCGCGGGGGCTATCGCGACGGTGACGCGGGCGCTGATCGCGCACGCCGACGCGCCGGCCGGCACGTACCATTTCGTCAATGCCGGGGAGGCGACCTGGAGCGGCTTCGCGTCCGCCATCTTCGCGGCTTCGGCCGCGCGGGGCGGTCCCTCGGCGCGGGTGAAGCCGATCACGACGGCCGAATATCCGACGCCGGCCCGGCGGCCCGGTAACTCGCGGCTCGCGACCGCCAAGATCGAGGCCGCGTTCGGCATCCGCCCGAGGCCCTGGCAGGACGCGCTCGGCGAGGCGATCGCGACGCTCGTCTAACGCTCGTCGATCCTGAACCGGAACCCCGACAGGCCGAGCCGCATCACGCGCTCCGGCACGAAGGTCGAGAGGCGCGCGACGAGCGCGAGGCTGCGCGGGAAGGCGATGACGGGCTTGTCGCGCGCGAGGCCCGCGACGATGCGGGAGGCGGCACGGGCGGCCGACATCTCGAGCGGCCGCCATCCGCTGTAGCGCCCGCCCATCGCGGTGAAGACGTAGCCCGGGCAGACCACGTTGACCCGCACGCCGCGGGTCCTGAGCCGCTCGCGCATCGAGAGCCCGTAGGCGAGGAGCGCCGCCTTGGTGCCACAGTAGCCGGGTGAATCGGGCAGTGGCGAGAAGGCCGCGAGCGAGCTCACGAGCGCGATCTGCCCGCGGCCGCGCGCCGACATGGCGGGGATGAGGGGTAGGATCGTGTTCAGCGTGCCCACGAGGTTGACCTCGACTTCGCCGTAGCTCGCGCGCTCGACCTCGCGGTCGTCGCCGGTCGGCAACGCGACGCCCGCATTCGCCACCACGAGGTCGACCGGATGGCGCGCGTCCAGTCTCAAGAGCGCGTCGCGCATCGCGTCCCGGTCGCGGATGTCGGCCGCCAGGATCTCCGTCTCGCCCCCGCGCGCGCGGCAGGCGGACGCGACGGCCTCCAGCCGCTCGGCGTCACGCGCGACGAGCACGACGAGCGTTCCCGGCGCGGCGAACGCCTCCGCGAGGGCCGCCCCGATCCCGCGCGACGCCCCCGTGATCACGACGGTGCGGGTCGTCATTCCGCGGGTTGCGGCCGTCCGTAGATGTCGTCCGCCGCGTCGTCCGTCCGGTCCGCGACGGCGTAGAAATGCAGGAGCGGCTCGACGCTCTCGATCCGGTCCGCTGCCTCGCCGACCGCCATCGCGACGCCCTCGCGGCAGAAGAAGCCGCCATTCACCTGCGTGCGGTGGATGACGAGCTTGCGGAAGGCGCCCACGAGGTCGCTGTCCGGCGGCGTCGCCTCGCCCCAGAAGCGGTCGATCCCGTCCTGGAACGACAGGCCGCGAAGGTTGTAGATCGCGGTGCCGAGCGCCAGCGTCGGGCGCAGCACCTCGATCGCGGTCATCCCGACCGTCGAATTCACAACGACGACGCCGCGCGTGTTCGCGAGCAGCGTCGGCAGGTAGCCGCCGTCGATGAAGCGCACCCTGTCCGCGAGGCCGTGCGCGGCCGCCATCGCGTCCACCTGCGCCCGGCGGTCCACGAGCCCGTTATCCAGCGGATGAACCTTGACGACGAGCAGCGCGTCGGCTGGCGCGTGCGCCGCGTAGGAGGCGAAGACCTCCTCCAGGAACTCCGCGAGGCCGCCGAACCGGGAATGCACCCGGATCTGGTAGTCGCTGTCGAGCTGCAAAGGTACGAGGAAGAAGCCGCCCGGATGCGCAACGGCCCGCGCGACCTCGGCATCCGCGAGCCGGTTCACGCGTCGGCTCCGGACGATGCGGCGCAGCCAGCCCGCATATTCGACGATGACGTGGTTGGGGCGGTGGCGGCGGTAGCGCGGATAGACCGGCCGCCCCATCACGTTCGCGATATTGTAGCTGACGTCCCACACGGCACGGCGCAGGAAGCTGCCCTTGAACATGCTCTCCTCGCGCGCCGGGATCGCGAGGCCGAGCGCTCGGATCGCGTCCGGCTCGCGCGGCAGCGACGAGTAGCCGTTCACGCCGCCCCGCTCCACCGTGATCCAGTTCGGCCGCAGATAGCCCTCCTCGACCACGTGGACCTGCACGCGCCGATGTGCCGAGAGGCTGATCGCCACGCGGTGATAGGGCCGGCAATCGCCGAACAGGATGACGTCCGTCACCGATTCGTCGCCGAGATAGTCGGAGAGGAACTTGCGCCAGTTCGCGAGCGACCCCCGATAGCTGGTCGCGGGCAGGCGCCAGAACAGCTGGTCGCCGAGCGAGATGTTGATGCGCCGGACCCGGTGGCCGCGCGCGCGAAGCGTCCTCGCGAGGTCCGCGAAGAAGGGCGAGGCGAGCCCCTGGAGGAACAGGAACGTCCGCCGCGGAACCGGGTGTGCCTGTCTGACGCGGGAAGCTTCCGGCACGCTCACTCCATCTGGACCGTCTCGCGCTTCCCATGTTCGAAGCGCTTCCGTCCGGCCAGGCCAGGCGGCGCTCACCCGGACGCGATCAGGCCCATCCCCCTGCGCGACAGCCTTCCGGATGGCCGGAACATGTGCAAAGACGGGCCCGTTGTCCAGGTTTTTCGCGCGAGCGCCCGTTCCCCGACCTACCCCGATGGCTGAACGGTTCGGCATCGCGTCCCGCGATCTCTGGTCGATGCGGGCCGAACTCGCGTCCGCGATCGGGGGCGAGGCGGTCCGGTTGCGCCCCGGATCGGGCGCGACGCACGTCGTCGGGTGGGCCGATCGACGCGGTGCGGGTGCGCGTGTCCTGGCGCGTCTGTTCGGGCTGCCGTTTCGGCCCGTCCTGGACGACTCTGTCCCCGAGACCGGCAACCGACCGTCCAATCTCGTGATCGGCGAGCCGGGCGGACGTACGGCGGCGGACGGAACCCTGGCCGGACGGCCCGTGTATTTCGACCTCTACTCGCGCCAGCCGATCGACGCTGACGAGGCCGCGCGGCAGGCGGCCTTCCTCCGCGATTCCGTCGCGGAGAACGCCCGGAGATCCATCTGCGTCGGCGTCTCGCGCTGGAAGCAGCGCCGGATCGCGCGCTTCCTGGAGGGGCCGGGCGGTCCGCCGGTCTTCGTCGGCTCGCCCGAGCGGGCGGTCGCGCGGGCGAAGGCCTGCGGCGGCCGCGTGGTCGCCTGGGAGACGCGCATGCCGCGCCGTCTGGCCGAGCTCTGCGCTGGAGCCGGCGTGCCGCTGCTTCGCATGGAGGACGGGTTCCTGCGCTCGGTCGGGCTCGGGGCGGCCTTCCTGCCGGGCGCCTCCTGCGTGCTCGACGGGCGCGGCATCTACTACGACCCGCGCGGCGAGAGCGACCTCGAGCACATCCTCGCGACCGCGAGCTTCGACGACGCGCTGGTCGCCCGCGCGGCGCGCTTGCGCGAACAGGTCGTGGCGTTGCGTCTCAGCAAGTACAATGTCGGCCGTTCGGCCGCGCTCGACGGGCTCCCGTCGGACTGGCCGGTCGTGCTGGTGCCGGGCCAGGTCGAGGACGACGCCTCCGTGACGCTCGGCTCGCCGGGGTGTCGCGGCAACCGCGCCCTCCTGGAGGCGGCGCGTCGTGGGAACCCGGACGCTTACTTGATTTTCAAGCCGCATCCGGACGTCGAGGCGGGCCTGCGGCGCGGCCGCATCCCGGAGGCCGAGGCGCTGCGCCTCGCCGACCGGGTGATCGCGGACGCGCCCATCGTCGACCTCCTGGAGCGGGTCGATGCCGTCGAGACGATGACCTCGCTCGCCGGCTTCGAGGCCCTGATGCGCGGCGTGAGGACGGTCGTCCACGGCCGCCCCTTCTACGCGGGCTGGGGCCTGACCGAGGACCGCGACCCGCCCGAGCGGCGCACGCGCCGGCTCACGCTCGACGAACTCGTAGCCGGCGCGCTTATCCTCTACCCGCGCTATCTCGACCCACGCTCGGGCCTGCGCTGCCCGCCCGAGGTTCTGGTGCGCCACTTGGCGGCGGCGCGCGACGCGGCCGCGGCTGCGCCCTCCGGG
>CAHJXE010000226.1 GCA_903644085.1 Hyphomicrobiales bacterium | reverse complement strand
GCCCGCCCCGCGGGCGCGCCGCCCGCCCCGATATCCCAGTAGAGCCCCGCCATCATCGCCAAGCCCTCGCGCGCGATCGCGGTCGGCAGGTGCTCGTTCGGCGCGTGCTGGGAGCAGCCCGGATAGGAATGCGGCACCCAGATCGTCGGGAGCCCCAGGATCTCCGAGAAGGTGTCGTTCGGCAGCGAGCCGCCGAGGTTGGGCAGGAGGGCGGGCGCCTTGGCGGTCGTCTCGGCGATCGAGCGCATCGCGAAGGTGACCCAGGGGTCGTCCGGGTCGAGCCGGGTCGCGGGGAAGATCTCGTCGCGCGCGGGCGAGACCTCCACGTATCCGAAGCCGTGCCGGTCGAGGTGGCGACGCACGGCGGGCAGGATGTCCTCGATGTCGATGCCCACCACGAAGCGGAGCTGGCAGCGCGCCCAGGCGCGCGGCGGCACGGCGTTGACGGGCGTCGTCGGCACGCCCGCCTCCATGGCGAGGATCTCGAGGTTGCACCAGCCGTAGACCTTCTCGGGCCCGGTCAGCCCCGGCTCGCCCCAGCCGGGATCGATGGCGGGCGCGCCCGGACCCGTCTCCAGCTCGCAATCGGCGAGCGCGCGGCGCACGCTGTCCGGCAGGCTCTTCGGCACGAGTTCGTGGACGCGGATCTGCCCGGTCGGCCCGACGAGGGACGCCAGAGCGTGGCTGAGCTGGATCGCGGGGTTCGACAGGAGCCCGCCCCAGTTGCCCGAATGGTGCCCGCCCTCGCGCGCGTCGATCGTCAGGTCGAAGTTGGCGCCCCCGCGCGAGCCGAGGAAGATGGTCGGCCGCTCCGCGTTGAGGCGCGGCCCGTCCGACGCCACGAGCACGTCGGCTGCGAGCGCGTCCGCGTGGCTGCGCGCGACTTCGCGCAGGCCGGGCGAGCCCGATTCCTCGCCCATCTCGATCAGCCACTTGGCGTTGAAGCCGAGGCGGCCGCGGGTCGCGAGCACGGCCGCCTGCCCCGCGAGGTTGATCGCGTGCTGGCCCTTGTTGTCGACCGTGCCGCGCCCGTACCAGCGCCCGTCCCGCTCGGTGAGGGTCCAGGGCGAGAGCCCCGGCTCCCACTGGTCGTCGAGCCCGCGGATGACGTCGCCGTGGCCGTAACCGAGCACGGTCGTGGCGTCCGGGTCCTCGATCCGCTCGGCCAAGAGGAACGGTCCCTTGGCGCGCGACTCCTCCACGATGCGCGAGGTGAAGCCCAGCGCGTGGAGCGCCGGCATCATTTCGTCTGTCAGGTAGCGCATGAGCTCGGGCGCGTGCTCCGGGTTCTGGCTCTCGGTCGGCATCGCGACGCGGCGCGCGAGGTCGGCCTTGAAGGCGCCCGTGTCGAAATGGGCGCGGGCGTGAGCGATGGCGGCGTCGCGGGTCATCGGTCACGCGCTCCGGGCGAGACGGCGTCGCGCAGCCCGTCGCCAAGGAGGTTTACCGCGAAGATCAGCGCCGCGAGGCACGTCCCGGGGATCGCGATCATCCAGAAGGAGAAGAACATGTACGGCTTGGCCTCCGAGATCATGAGCCCCCACGAGGGAAGCGGCGGCTGGACCCCGAGGCCCAGGAAGGAGAGCGCGGCCTCGAGCAGGATGGCGCTCGCGGCCTCCAGCGTCGCGGTCACGATAAGGAAGGGCGCGACGTTCGGCATGACCTCGCGCCACAGGATGCGCCGCGTCGTCGCCCCGCCGGAGCGCGCGGCCGACACGTAGTCGAGGCTGCGGACGGTCTGGGTCGCGGAGCGCATCACCACGACGAACCGGTCCCATTTGAGGAGGCCCAGCACCAGGATGACGAGGGGCAGCGAGCCGCCCACGACCGCGACGCTGGCGAGCGCTACCAGGATGACGGGCAGCGCGAGCCGGACCGTGATGAGGAACGTGACCGCGAGGTCGACCCGCCCGCCGAAATACCCGGCCGCGACGCCGAGCGCGGTCCCGATCACCCCGGACAGGGCCGCGACCGACACGCCGATGAGGAGCGAGATGCGCCCGCCATAGAGCGTGCGGGCGAGGTAGTCGCGGCCGAGCCCGTCGGTGCCGAGCGGATGCGCCCACTCGCCCTTCGGGTACCAGACGGGCGGCACGAGCCGGTGGCCGAGGTCCTGCGCGTAGGGATCGTGCGGCGACAGCAGCGGCGCGAAGACCGCGGCCGCGGCGATCAGCGCCAGCAAGGTCGCGCCAATCACGAGGCTGCGGTGCCCGAGCCAGCGCAGGCCGCGAGACGGCGCGACGTCGGCAGGTTCCGCTGAGAGTGGTCCCGCCGAGAGTGGTTCGGCCGAGAGCGGTTCGATCGCCGAGGTGCTCACGCCGACCCCCCCGAGAGCGGATCGGTCGCGCCCTTGCTCGCCCTCATATGGGCTGCCAGGATCGATCCGTGCGGCCGATCAGCTTCTCCCGACCCGCTCTGAAGGAGCTGGCGCGTCTCCCGGACGCGATCCGAGCCGACATCAGGGTCAGGATCGCCCGCTACGCCGAGACGGGCGCCGGGGACGTCAAACGGATGAGCGGTCGACGGGCGTGGCGGCTGCGCGCGGGCGATTATCGGGTTATCTTCTCCGTCGAGGACGACGGGATCCGGGTCGAGGCCCTGGGCCACCGTCGCGACGTGTATCGCTAGGAGGCTTCCTTGGGCGCGCAATTCATCACGACCGAGAAGGGGGAGGAGCTCGTCGTCCTGTCTCGGCGCGAATACGATTCGCTGCTGGCGAGCCTCGGAGACGAGGAGGCGGAAGATCGCATGACGATCGTGCTGGCGGACGAAGCCGCCGCGCGGAGTGCGTCCGGCGAGGATCCGCCCGCGCTCCCGGCCGAGATCGCTTTCGCGATCCTCGATGGCGCGTCTCCGCTGCGGGCGATCCGGACTCACCGCGGCTGGACGCTCGCCGACATCGCCCACATGTCCCAGATGCCCGCAGATCTCGTGTCCGCCATGGACGAGGGTACCCGAGAACCGGACCGCCACGAGACCATCCGCCTGGGGCAGGCGTTGGGTGTCGATCCCCGCTGGCTGGAGCCGCTCTGAGCCCGCACTCACAGGGCGGCCCTCAATCGCGGGTCGAGCCAGGCGTTCACGACGTCGGCCGCGAGGGTCAGGAGCACGTAGACGACCGCGAGCAGGAGCACCACGACCTGCATGACGGGCAGGTCCTTGTGGGTGATCGACTGATAGGCGAGGTAGCCGAGCCCATCCAGCGCGAACACCGTCTCAATCACCACCGAGCCGCCGAGCAGGTAGCCGAGCTGCACGACCGAGAGCGCGACGACCGGCGTCAGCGCGTTGCGGAGCGCGTGCCGCACGACGACGCGCCGCCACGGCACGCCCTTGGCGCGGGCGGTGCGGACGAAATCGGCCGACAGGATCTCGATCATCCCGGCCCGGATCAGCCGCATGAAGGCCGGCGCCACGTAGTAGCCGAGCGCGATCGTGGGCATGACGAAATGCAGGATCGTGCCGGAGCCGGAGACCGGCAGCCAGCGCAGGGTGATCGAGAAGACCATCACGAGCACGAGCGCGAAGAAGAAGTTCGGCAGCGCCTGGCCCGCGACCGCGACGGCCAGCGCCACGCGGTCGATCCACGAGTTCGGGCGTAGGGCCGCGAGCACGCCGAGCGGCACCGCGAGGGCGAGCGCGAAGAGGAGCGACAGGAGACCGAGCTCCAGCGTGACGGGCAGCTTGTCGAGCACCAGGTCCGCGACGCTCGACTTGAAATAGTAGCTCACGCCGAAATCGCCCCGCACGAGGCCGGAGAGCCACGACAGGTACTGCACGACGACCGGCCGATCGAGCCCGTAGGCGAGGCGCACGGCCTGGATGTCCTCCTCCCGCGCGCCCTCGCCCGCGATCGCGGTCGCGACGTCGCCCGAGAGCCGCACCAGCGCAAAGGCCAGGATCGACACCGCGAGCCCGACCGCCAGCGCGAGGAGCAGCCGCTTGAGGACGAAGGAGGTCATGGCCGGCGCGTCGTCCCGTCCGTCACTTCCAGCTCATCTCCCAGAAGCGGGGCGTCTCGTCCGGGTAGGCTTTGAACTGGAGGTCCGCGTTCGCCACGTAATAGGTCGGGAGCGAGTAGAGCGGCACCGCGAGCGCGCGCTCCGCGATGAGGCCCAGCGCCTTCGCGTAGGTCGTCTTGCGGGCCTCCGGCTGCATGGTGGTGTCGCCTTGCTTGAGGAGGTCGCGCACCTCCGGGTCGTGGTTGATGTCGTCTCCCACGAAGCCGTACCAGACGGGCGTGCCGGCCGAGACGTCGCCGACCGAGAACGACCCCCAGGTCTGGTGCGTGAGGCCCGCCCTATTGCCCCGCACGAGGTCGCGCATCGCGGCGTATTGCAGGAAGCGCAGGTTCGCCCGGATCCCGACCGCGCGCAGGTAGGAGATGATCGCCTCCGTCTGCTGGCGCTCGCGATAAGCCGCTATGTCGACCTCGAACCCGTTCGGGAACCCGGCCTCGGCAAGCAGCGCCTTCGCCTTCGCGGGGTCGTAGGGATAGCGCGTCGCGCCCTCGGCGGTGCAGCCGACCTGCGCGGGATGGCAAATCGTGTCGATGACGCGCGCGCCCTCGCCGACGAGCTGCTTCACCATGGTGTCGCGATCGATCGCGTGGTTGATGGCGCGGCGCACCCGGAGGTCCAGGAGCGGCTTCGTGGGCGTCTCGGGCAGCGTGTTCATCTGCATGAACGCGATGCGCAGCGTCTCGCCCGACACGACCTTCAGGAACGGCACGGCGCCCATCTGGTCCGCCTGATCCTTGGCGACGCTCATGATGAAGTCGAGCCCGTTCGACATCACCTCGGCCTGCCGCGTCTGCGCGTCCGGGATGAAGCGGATCTCGATCCGGGCGATCGTCGGCCGGGGCTTCGGGCCGTCCGCGAAGTAGTCGGGGTTGCGCTCCAGCGTGATCGACTTGCCGATCACGTGGCTCGTCACCCGGTAGGGGCCGGAGCCGACGGGCTTCTCGTTCTGGCCCTTGGTCCCCGCCGTCTCGAAATACCGGCGCGGCTCGATCACGATCGGGCCGGCCAGGTATTCGAGCGCCGCCGGGAATGGTTGCTTCGTGACGAGTCGAACCTTGTAGGGGTCGATCTTCTCGGCGTGGTCGATCCAGCTGACATTCGCCTGCGTGGTCACCTTGTTCTCGGGCTTCGACACGTAGTCGAGCGTGAACACGACGTCGTCGGCCGTCAGCTCGTCGCCGTTGTGGAACTTGACGCCGTGGCGCAGATCGAACTCGATCGTCCGGTCGTCCACCTGTCGCCACGCCGTCGCGAGCTGTCCCTTGTAGGCGCCGGTCGACGGATCCCGGTAGATCAGCGTGTCCCAGACGTGCTGGCCGAGGATCGTGCCAATCCGCACGTTGTTGAAATACGGGTCGGCATGCTCCGGCGCCTGATCGTAGGCGAAGCGGATCGTGTTCGAGGCCTTGTCGGCGAGCGCGGTCCCGGCGAGGGGACCTGCCGCGAGAGCGAACAGGGCCGCGAACTGGGCACAGAGGAAGCCGAGACGGCGGCGCATGATCGACCTTGCGGATGGGAGCCCGAAGTCTCGACGCGAGATCCGCGCCAGTCAAGCCGGCGTGAGACACCTTGTCTGTGGTTCCGAAACAACTGAGGCGGACCAAACGGGACTGTGTCCGGCCCCGGTGTTGGCGCGTTCACCCTTCGCG
>CAHJXE010000225.1 GCA_903644085.1 Hyphomicrobiales bacterium | reverse complement strand
GCTCGATCTCGTCGAGCCGGCCGGCTTCGATGCCTCGGACCGGAACCTGCGGCGCGCCGGCCTCGATTACCTCGGGCATCTCGACCTCACGCGGCACGCCTGCTTCGCGGCCTTCGAGGCGGCGCGGGCGGCCGCCGGATCGCGGCTCGTGCTGCTCACCACCCAGGGCGCGACCGCCTACACGGAGTTCGCGTTCGCGCCGTGCGACACGCTGATGGTCGGGCGCGAGTCGGCCGGCGTGCCGGCGGACGTGCATGGCGTCGCGGATGCCCGCGTGGTCGTCCCCATGCGGGCGGGGCTTCGCTCCCTCAACGTCGCGGTCGCGGCCGCGATGGTGCTGGGAGAGGCGCTGCGGCAGACAGGTGCCTGGCCGACGGGTCAGCCGACGGCTTGAAGCCGCTCGATCGCCGGGTTGGGAGCACCCGGGATCGGGACGCTCCGGATCGGTTGATGGAAGCCGGGCGCCTGGGCGTCGGGCGCGAACGGGCACCCGGCCATGAACTCGGTCGAGCCGAGGCACAGCGCGCCGTCCGGCGCGAGCGCGTCGGAGATCTTGGCCAGGAGTTCGGCCTTGGCGGCCTGATCGAGGTAGATCAGGATGTTGCGGCAGAACACGACGTCGAACCGGCCGAGCCAGCGCAGGTCTCCGAGCAGGTTAGCGACCCGCCACTGGATCGCGGCGCGCAGGTCCGCGTCGACCGTCCACTCCTCGCCGACTTGTGTGAAGTGACGCAGCAGCGACTTGATCGGGAGCCCGCGCTGAACCTCGAACTGGGAGTAAGTCCCCGCCTGCCCCTTCGCGAGCGCCGCCGCCGACATGTCGGTCGCCACGATCTCGACGTGCCAATCGGTGAGCGCCGGCTCCACCCCGGCGAGTACCATCGCGAGCGAGTAGGCTTCCTGGCCGGTCGAGGCCGCCGCGGACCAGACGCGGAGGCGCCGCGTCTCGCGCCGCGCCGCGAGCAGCCGCGGCAGCACGATCGTGCGGAAGCTCTCGAAGGGGACGCCGTCGCGGAAGAAGCTCGTCTCGTGCGTCGCCATCGCGTCGAGGACGGATTGGGCGAGCCCCGGCGTCGCGTCGGCGTGCAGGAGCGTCACGAGAGCGTCGAGCGAGGCGAACGCGAAGGACCGCACGAGCGGCGCGAGACGGCTCTCCACGAGGTAGCGCTTGTCGGCCGCGAGGTTGAGGCCCGAGCGAGCCTTCAGGAACTCGCGCAGGAACTGGAAGGACGCCTCGGTCACGCGGCGAACCGGCCGAGTTGGGCGTGGATCGCGTCGGCCATCTGGTCGAGCGCCACGACCTCGCGCGCGAGTCCCGCCTTCACGATGCTGCCGGGCATGCCCCAGATCGTGCTGCTGGACTGGTCCTGGACCAGGACCGCCCCCCCGGCCCTCGCGACGGCGCGCGCGCCCTCCGTGCCGTCCTGGCCCATGCCGGTGAGGATCGCCGCGAGGCAGCGCGTGCCGAAGATGCGGGCAGCGTCGCGCATCAGGACGTCCACCGCGGGTTTCGCGTGCAGCACGGGCGCGCCGTCGTCGAGCCGGATCACGACTCGCCCTCCCTCGTCCGAGAGGCCCATATGCCGGGCGCCCGGCGCGACGTAGATCCGGCCGATCGAGACCTCCTCCCCGTCCACCGCCTCGGCGACCGCGAGCCCGGTGGCGTCCGCCAAGTGCTCCGCGAAGGCCGCGGTGAAGACGGGCGGCATATGCTGGACGACGAGGATCGGCAGGCGCAGCGAGAGACGGCCGAGGCCCCCCAGCACGGCTTCGATCGCCCGTGGCCCGCCCGTCGAGGCGCCGATGATGACGCAGCGCGACGGGGCTTTGGTGGCGAACAGGGCGGGAGCCTCGCCGAGCGGTTCGGACAGGGACGGTCCAGAAACCGGCACCGCTGGGCGCCGATCCGCGCGATGGTTCGCCGGCGTCGCCGCGCCGCGACGCGAGATCGAGCTGGATGGCACGCCGGACCTGTCGCGCGGCGTCGGGACGGCAAGCGGCTCGGCGCGTTGGCGGGTACCCAGTCCCGCGAGCGTCGCGATCAGGATCTCGCGGAACCCGCGCACGGCCACGGCCTCGCGATGCGTCTCAGGCTTCGGCAGGATCTCGACGGCCCCCAGAGCCAGGCAGCGCATGCACAAGGCGGCGTTGCTCCGGGTCGTCGTCGACACGATCACGACCGACAGCCCGGGCCGGCGCTGGAGGAGCAGCGGCAGCGAGGCCAGCCCGTCGAGCTCCGGCATGTCGAGATCGAGGAGCACGATATCGGGCCGGGCCTCGTTCAGCATGTCGAGCGCGACCTGCCCGTTCCGGGCCTGGCCCGCGAGATCGAGACCCTGCGCGGCCGTGATCCAATGGCCGATGAGGCCGCGGATGACGGCCGAATCGTCCACCACCAGCACGCGGGGGCGCGCGGCGACGCCGGACTGGGCGGGAGACGGTGAGATGAGCATGGATGGGTCCCGCTGGAGCATGGTCGGCCGGCTTCGCGGGCGAGATCGGCCGGGGGTGTGACGACGCGTGGACGCGTCTCGGCCGGATCGGACGCTCCCGTCAAACGATCCCGATCTCCTGCAGCTTCTCGGTCATGATCGCCCGGTCGAAGGGCTTCATCACGTACTCGTCCGCGCCCGCATGGATGGCGCGCGCGATACATGCCACGTCGTTCTCGGTCGTGCAGAAGACGACCTTCGGGGCTTTGCCGCCCGGCATGAGACGCAGCGCCTTGAGGAACTCGTAGCCGTCCATGACGGGCATGTTCCAGTCGAGCAGGACGGCGTCCGGCATCTCGGCGCGACAGGCGGCGAGCGCCTGTTCGCCGTCTTCGGCCTCGCTCGTTCGGAGCGCCAGGCTCTCCATGATGCGGCGCGCGACCTTCCGGATGACGGCGGAATCGTCGACGATGAGGCAGTGTTTCATGTGACCCTGATCCTGGGGTGTGACGGTGTGTCGAGCTCGGGGTGTCCGATATCCAGCACGGCCACGACGTCGAGGACGACGAGGAACGTGTCGCCGACGCGGTGGATGCAGCTCGACAGGCCGGTCCAGACCTCGCCCAGATGCACGCAGACCTCCTGGGCGCCGGCGTCGATCCGCACGATCTCACCGATGCTGTCCACGATGAGGCCGAAGGATTCCGCCCCGGCCTCGATCCCGATCGCCATGCGGCCGGGTTGCGCGGCGGCACCGGGCAGGCCGAGGCGCGAGCGCAGGTCGATCGCGGTCACGACCCGTCCGCGCATGTTGACGAGGCCCGCAAAATCGGGGCGCGCGAGCGGGACGGGCGTGAGTTCCGGAAGGGTGAGGACGTCGTGCACGTCCCGGATCGGGAGCCCGAAGAGCTGGTCCGCGACCGTGAACGTCACGTAGTCGGTGGTCTCGCCGGGCGCGGCCAAGCGGGGCGGGGCCAAGCGCGGCGGGGCGACCGACGGCAGGGCGACCGGCGGCGGTGCGGACGGCTCGGCCTCGAACGCGCTCACGCGGCCTCTCCCCAGGCCGTGCGGGCTTCGCCCAGAGCCGCGATGAGGCCGCTGCGGTCGAACTTGGCCACCACGTCGTCGATGCCGAGCGCCCGCGCGCGGTCGAGGGTCGCGTCGTCCGCCCCGGAGGAGAGCCCGACGATCGGCAAGCGCAGCCCCTCCGGACGGCGGCGGATCGCCTCCACGAGGTCGAGCCCGGCCGCGCCCGCGAGGTCGAGATCGGCCACGACGGCATCGACGGGCCCGCCCTCCGCCAGCGCCCGGAGCGCCTCGTCGCGCCCGGACGCGGCCCGGACCCGGAAGCCCGCCGCCTTGAGGACGGGGCCGAGGAGAGCCAGGAAGAACGGGTTGTCGTCCACCAGGAGGACCGTGCCGGCGGCCTGCGCCCGACCCGAGAGTGCGAGCCAATCGCCGTGGGCGCGCGGCAGGTAGGCCGCGATGTCGACGATCTCGGTCGCGCGTCCGCGCACGATCGCGGAGCCGACGAGGTCCGGCCGGGCGGGCACGGGCCGGATGTCGAGCGCGACGTCCACGATGTCCACGATCTCGTGCACCGCGAGCCCCATGACGCGCTCGCCGTCCGCCACGATCACCAGCGCCTGCGGTCCCGTCCGGGGCGGCACCGCGCCCTCGTCGAGGTACACGATGGGGATGAGGCGGTCGTGATATTGCAGCATCGGACGAGGGCCCAGCCACTCGATCGCGCCGGCATCCACCTCTTCGAGACGCGTGACGAGAGAGAGGGGCACGGCCCGTATCGCGAGATCCTGGGCCCGCAGCACGAGAAGGGTCACCATGTCGAGCTCGACCAGGGGGGCGGATTGCACCCGCTCGAGGTCGGCAACGCGCATGACATCCTGCCCGACGCGGCGGCCGAGCGCGTTCGGATCGACGATGAGCACGACCGCGCCGTCGCCGAGGATCGTGTGTCCGGCGAAGATGTCGATGTCGCGCAGCTTCGCGGACATCGGCTTCACGACGATCTCCTCGGAATTGATCACGGAGGTCACGAACAGCCCGACCCGTTGCTGCCCGATCTTCGTGACGAGCACGTAGCCGCTCTCGGCCTCGCCGGGCCGGGGGAGGCGCAGCAGTTCGGCCACGTCGATGACCGGCAGCACGATGCCGCGAAGCCGCAGCAGGGCCGTGCCGTTGACGCGCCGGATCGCATGGTCGGTCTTGGGGTTCGCGAGCACCACCTCCTCCACGCAGACCTGCGGCAGCGCGAAGCGCTGGCCGCCGATCTCGACGATCAGCGCCGTCACGATCGCCAGCGTGAGCGGGATCTTGATCCGGAAGAGCGTGCCGGCGCCCGGCTCCGACACGGTCTCGATCGTGCCGCCGACCTTCATGATGTTCGTGCGCACGACGTCCATGCCGACGCCGCGCCCCGACACCGCGCTGACCGTGCCGGAGGTCGAGAACCCGGGCTCGAAGATCAACTCGGAGAGTTCGCGCTCGGAAAGCCGACCGATCTCGGCCGTCGCCACGAGGCCGCGCGCCACCGCCTGCCGGCCGATGGCCGCGAAATCGAGGCCCCGCCCGTCGTCCCTGATCTCGATCGTGATCGCCCCACTCTCGTTGAACGCGTGCAGGCAAATGGTGCCGCAGGGGGGCTTCCCGGCCGCCGCGCGGGTCGCCGCGTCCTCCAGGCCGTGGTCGGCCGCGTTGCGGATGAGATGGGTGAGCGGGTCGCGCACCACTTCCAGGATCTGACGGTCGAGCTCCGTCTCGGCGCCCGTCATGACGAGCTCGATCGACTTGCCGAGCTCTCGCGTGAGGTCGCGCACGAGGCGCGGCAGCTTCGCCCACGCGCTGCCGATCGGGTGCATGCGGGTCTTCATCACGCCGTCCTGCAGCTCGGCCGTCACGTTCGACAGCCGTTGCAGGGGCGCCTGCAGCGTCTCGGTCCCGCCGTGGCGGCGCGCGTGGTTGAGGAGTTGGTTGCGGGTGAGGACGAGCTCGGACACCATCGTCATCAGGTGGTCGAGCGTATCAATCCCGACGCGGACAGTCTGGGTCTGCACACTCCCGCCTGCGCCCTGCGCCTCCTCGCGCGCCGGCAGCACGCCCGTCTGCGCCGCAACGACCGGAGAAGCCGCGACGGCCTCGATGCGGTGCGGGACGGATGGCGACCGGCCCGACGGGTCCGGCCGCGTCGAGGCGAGCGACGTCGAGGCGTGGTGAAGCTCGC
>CAHJXE010000224.1 GCA_903644085.1 Hyphomicrobiales bacterium | reverse complement strand
GCGCTTCGCCTTCGGCGGGCTCGCGCATAAGCCGTGGCGCGTCGAGGCCGCGGAGGCCGAGTTCGGCCGAGGCGCCGGGGCCGTGGCAGAGGCCGCGCTCGCGGGCGCGAAACCCACCAAGGACAATGCGTTCAAGCTGCCGCTCCTGCGGCGCACGCTCGCGGCCGCGGTCGCGTAACCGACAGGATCGACGCAGGAACCCGACGATGGAATTCAACAGCCCGGTCGGCCAGACCCCGCTCGACGCGCGACGCGTCGTCACACAGCCCCTCGACCGCATCGACGGCCCGCTCAAGGTCACGGGTACGGCGCGCTACGCCTACGAGTACCGCGACGAGTTCCCGAACGTGGCCTACGGGTTCGTGCTCGGCGCCTCGATCCCGAAGGGCCGGATCGAGGCGATCGATACCTCCGCGGCGGAACGCTCGCCCGGCGTGCTCCTCGTGCTCACGCACGAGACCATGCCGAAGCAGGACGGCAAAGGGCGCAACAACGCGCCCCAGATGCAGGGTCCGGAGATCAAACAGGCCGAGCAGGCGGTCGCCTTCGTGGTGGCGGAAGGTTTCGAGCAGGCGCGCTCCGCCGCGCGGCTCATCAAGATCCGCTACGTGGCGAGCGACGGCCAATTCGACCTCGCGGCCGTCAAGGATGCGGGCAAGTCCGTGAAGAACGCGCCCGACAGCACGGTCGGATCGTTCGACGAGGCGTTCACGGCGGCCCCGATCCAGATCGACGCGACCTACACGACGCCCGACCAGGCGCACGCGATGATGGAGCCGCACGCCTCCATCGCCAAGTGGGAGGGCGACAAGCTCACCGTCTACACGGCGAACCAGATGATCCACTGGGCGCAGGACGGCATCTCGAGCACGCTCGGCATCCCGAAGGAGAAGGTTCGCGTCCAGTCGGCCTTCGTCGGCGGCGGCTTCGGGTCGAAGCTCTTCATCTACGCGGACCCGATCCTCGCGGCCGTCGCGGCGCAGAAGATCGGGCGACCCGTGAAGGTCGCGCTGACGCGCCCGCAGATCTTCAACCACACGAACCACCGGCCGGCCACGATCCAGCGCGTCAGGCTCGGCGCGGGCCGGGACGGCCGCATCCTCGCGGTCGGGCACGACGCCCACTCGGGCAACCAGCCGGGAGGATCTCCGGAGAACGCCGCCGACCAGACCAAGGCGCTCTACGCGGGCGAGAACCGGCTGATCCGTACCCGGCTCTCGGAGCTGAACCTGCCGAAGGGCGGCGCGATGCGCGCGCCCGGCGAGGCGGTCGGGTTGCTCGCGCTCGAATGCGCGATGGACGAACTGGCCGAGAAGGTCGGCATCGACCCGGTCGAACTGCGCATCCTGAACGACGTGCAGTACGACCCGGAGAAGGGGCCGAGCCGCCCGTTCTCCTCGCGCAAGCTCGTCGAGTGCCTGCGGGCAGGCGCCGAGCGCTTCGGCTGGTCGAAGCGAGACGCGACGCCCGGCAGCGTGCGCGACGGGCGCTGGCTCGTCGGGATGGGCGTGTCGTCCGGCTACCGGCCGAACCCGGTCCAGACGTCCGGCGCGCGGGTCGGGATCGACCGTCACGGCGTCCTGACCATCGAGACGCAGATGACAGATATCGGCACGGGCTCCTACACGATCCTCGGCCAGGTCGGGGCCGAGATGATGGGGCTGCCGATCGAGAAGGTGCGGGTGAAGCTCGGTGACAGCGACTTCCCGCTCTCGTCCGGGTCGGGCGGCTCCTGGGGGGCGAACTCTGCGTCCTCCGGCGTCTACGTCGCGTGCCGCAAGCTGCGCGATACGCTCGCCCAGAAGGCGGGGTTCAACTCGACCGACGTCGCGTTCGCGGACGGTCGGATCAGCGTCGGCGGACGCAGCCGCACGCTGGCCGAGGTCGCGGGACCGTCAGGCGTGACGGTGACGGATCAGGCGACCTTCGCGGATATGGAGGAGCAGTTCGTCCAGGCGAGCTTCGCGGGGCATTTCTGCGAGGTCGGTGTCGATATGGACAGCGGCGAGGCCCGGGTCCGGCGCATGCTCAGCGTCTGCGCGGCGGGCCGGATCATCAACCCGAAGACGTCGCGCAGCCAGTGCCTCGGCGGCATGACGATGGGGATCGGCGCGGCCCTGATGGAGGAGCAGGTCGTCGACGGGCGCTTCGGCTATTTCGTCAACCACGATCTCGCCGAGTACCATGTGCCGGTCCATGCCGACATCCCGGACCTCGACGTCGTGTTCCTCGACGACGTCGACGACAAGTCGTCCTGGCTCAAGGCGAAGGGCGTCGGCGAACTCGGCATCTGCGGCGTCGGGGCGGCGGTCGCGAACGCCGTCTACAACGCGACTGGCGTGCGGGTGCGTGACTTTCCGCTGACGCTGGACAAGATCCTGCCCGGGTTGCCCGGACAGGCCTGAGACGGAACGATTCGGCCGATCAAGGCTTTTCTATAGGAATTCGGTCCACAGGAGGTTCCTATGAGAAAGATATTGTTCGCGAGCGCCGCGCTTTCGCTGTTGGCGGTCGCGCCGGCTTCGGCCCAGATGATGATGGGCGGCAACATGGGGCCGACCGCCGGCCCGACATCCTGCGTCAGCGGCGGCCAGTTCGTGCCGTGTCCGCCGGCCGGCATGCAGCCCGGGATGGCGATGCAGGACCCGGGCATGAACCGCAAGATGACGCGTCGCGAGATGCGCGAGCAGCGCCGGATGCAGCAGCAGGCGATGTGATCGATCGGCTGGCTGATCGACACAGCAAAAAGGCCGCCCTCGGGCGGCCTTTTCCGTATCGAGCGTGACTCAGGGCCGTCAGTCGACCGGGGTGTCGTCCACCGCCGGGGCCGGGGCCTCGGACGCGGCGTCCGCGACCTTGCGGACGCGACGCCGGCGAGGCCGGATCCCGGTGACGGCTTCGCCGTCGGCCGGACTCTCCGGCACTTCGTCCGCTCCGGAGGGTGCGGGAGCCGATTGAGCCATGATCGCGGCAGGAGCCGGCGGAGCCTCGTCGGGCACACTGGCGACCGGCGCGCTGACCGGCGGCCGCACCGGGTTCATCAGGAAGGCCGGAAGGCCGGACTCTTCCACCTCGTCGGGCTCGTAACGCGACGCGTCCTGACGAGGCTGCTCGTGACGGGGTTGGTCGTGCCTTGGCTGATCCTGCCTTGGCTGATCTTGCCTTGGCTGATCCTGCCTTGGCCCACGGTCCGGACGATTGAAATCGCGCCGCCCACCATCCTGACGCGGGGCGTCGCCGCGGTTCGCATCACGGGTACCGTCGCGACTGAAGCGATCGCGACGATTGCCGTCGGGCCGGGCATTGTCGGGACGCGCATTTTCGGTTCGCGCGTCTGCCCCGTTCCGAGGCTGATCGGGCCGCTGTCCCTCGTTGCGGTCGTAGGCTTGCGGTGCCCGCTCCGGCCCCGCCCCGTTCGGCCCGTTGCGGTCGTGCTGCGCGTTGCGATCGAAACGCTGCTCGCCGCGGTCGAAGCGCTGGCGATCGCCGCGGTTGTCGCCACGATAATCGCGGTTCTGATCGCCGCGATCCTGACGGTCGTTGTTGGGGCGATCGTTGCGGTACTCGCCTCGATCGTTGCGATCGTAGCGCGGCTGCATCGGCCGCTCGCCGCCGTTCGGACGTCCTTCGTAGGGCGGCTGGCCGTAGCCCCCCTCGCCGAACTCGTCCTGGTTCATCCGCTCGCCCGGATGACCGAACGCGTTCGGACCCTGCATGTCTTCGTCGCCGTCGTCGCCCTCCTCGTCGGAGCGCAGCCCACCGTATTGCTGCTTGAACTGCTCCTGGGCGGCCGCGATCATGCGGTAGTAGTGCTCGGCGTGCTGAAGGTAGTTCTCGGCCGACACGGGGTCGCTGCTCGCCTGCGCGTCCCGCGCGAGCTGGGCGTATTTATCCGCGATGTGCTGGGCGGTGCCCCTGATCTTCACATCCGGGCCGTTCGATTCGAAACTCCGGGTGAGCGGATTCGGGCCCTTGTTGCGCGTGCGACCACGCACTCGCCTATTCTGTCCTGGTCTCATCGATCTGTTCAGACCTTCAAGGTTGACCCGCAGGAGCAGGTATCCATGCGAGCCGAGTCGGCTCGCGCCATCCAGTCACCTCAGCGCCGGCCGATACCGGCCGTCCATGGGTGTCGGAGTCCTCAGGACCGCGCCGGCCGAGCGGCCACATGCGACGGTTCGATCATGCGCGACACCGCCGGTGATCCTGCCGTCGCGATGTCTCGGCACTTCAATCGATCCGAGCTTGGACGATGTCTCGTTAAGCAATCGCAAATCGCGAGTTCGCGCATTGCCGCATGGGGCAACCGTCCGAGCGCGTATTGCATATACGACGAGGTGTCGCGCCCGGCAAGGGCCATGTCGACGGGCGATGCTAGACACGCACCGAGACGGCCCGCACGTGGCCCGCGAGGTCCTGTGCGGTCCCGTGCAGCCTCAGGCCGGCGGCCGCCACCAGAGCGGCGACCGCCACCTGCTGGTCGTGGCCGATCTCCAGGACGAGGCTGCCCCCCGGTGCGAGGAGCGCGGCGGTGCCCGCCAGGATCGTCCGGTAGGCATCGAGGCCGTCCGGGCCGCCGTCGAGCGCGCGGAGCGGATCGTGCCGGGCGACCTCGGGATCCAGCCCGCGGATGATGGGTGTCGCGATATAGGGCGGGTTCGACACCACGAGGTCGAAGCGGCCGGCGAGCGCGGCCGTCCAGTTGCCCGCCGCGAAGGCCGCCCGGTCCGCGACCCCGTTGTCCCGTGCGTTCGCGGCCGCCGTCCAGAGCGCCGATGCCGAGCGGTCGAGCCCGAGACCCCAGGTCCGCGGCAACTCGTGCAGCAGCGCCACGAGGAGGCAGCCGCTGCCGGTCCCGAGATCGAGGAGCCGGATAGGGGCCCGGCGGTCGGGCACGAGTGCCAGCGCGGTCTCGACCACCGTCTCCGTGTCCGGCCGCGGCACCAGCGTCTCGGGCGAGAGCCGGAACGGCAGGCTCCAGAACTCCGCCCGGCCGAGGATGCGCGCGACGGGTTCGCGCGCGACCCGGCGCAGGGCGTATTGCGTCAGCCGCGCGGCCTCCGCGGCCGAGACTTCGACCTCGGGATCCGTCACGAGCGCGGTCGCGCCGATCCCGAGCGCGTCCATGCCGAGCAGGCGGGCGTCGAGCGGGGGTGTGTCGAGGCCGGCCGCCTCGAAGGCGCTGCGCAGGGCCGCGACCGCGCCGCGGCGCGAGGTGCCGGCCGAGATGTCGATCGGAAGGGTCACATCGTGCCCATGCGGTCCGCCGTCGCGCGTGTCCAGCGTCGGCATGGCGCGACCTGGGCGGGCGCGTTAGACATCCGGCATGTCGGAACGGCCCTGCTCGATCCCGCTCGACGCCGCCACCGTGTCGCTCACGACCGGTGAGGTGCGGCCCTGCGCGCGCGAGGTCGCGGTCGAGACGGCGGTGAACGTCGTCTACGGGGGCGTGCCCTTCGCGGTCATGATGACGACGCCCGCCGACTACGAGGATTTCGCCTACGGGTTCAGCCTGACCGAGGGCGTGATCGACCGGGCCGACCAGGTCCGTGGGGTGACGTTGGAGGACGACCCGGACGGCGTGCGGCTCCTCGTCGAGATCGCGCCGGACCGGCTGCACCACCACCTCGCGCGCCGCCGCGCCATGACGGGCCGGACGGGCTGCGGCGTCTGCGGCATCGACGACCT
>CAHJXE010000223.1 GCA_903644085.1 Hyphomicrobiales bacterium | reverse complement strand
CGCGAGCCCGCCGAAGGCGAAGCGCGCGCGGCCGTCCGGCTGCACCACGGCCGCGACCGACACGACCGCGAAGGCGTAGGACGCCCGGTCGCGCACCTTGCGGTAGATCTGGCGTCCGCCGAGCGGCTTCGGCAGCGTGACGGCCGTGATGAGTTCGCCCGGCTTCAGCGCGGTCTCGATCTGGGGCGTGTCGCCCGGCAGACGGTGGAATTCCGCGATCGGGATGGCGCGGGTCGCGCCGTCGGGCGAGACCGTCTCGACGGTCGCGTCCAGCACCCGCATGGCGATCGCCATGTCGCCCGGATGCGTCGCGATGCAGGTCTCGCTCGACCCGATCACCGCGAGGCCGCGGCTGAAGCCTTCGAGCGCCGAGCAGCCCGACCCCGCCTCGCGCTTGTTGCAGGGCTTCGACGGGTCGTAGAAATACGGGCAGCGCGTGCGCTGGAGCAGGTTGCCGGCCGTCGTCGCCTTGTTGCGCAACTGGCCGGACGCGCCGGCGAGCAGCGCGCGCGACAGCACAGCGTAGTCGCGGCGGACCCGCGCGTCGGCCGCGAGCGCGGTGTTGCGCACGAGCGCGCCGATCCGCAGGCCGCCTTCGTCGGTCGGCTCGACCGTGTCGAGGCCGAGCCGGTTGACATCGACCAGATGGGTCGGCGTCTCGATCTCGAGCTTCATGAGGTCGAGGAGGTTGGTGCCGCCCGCGATGAACTTCGCGCCGGGCTTCGCGGCGACCGCCGCCGCGGCGGCGGCCGGGCTGGTGGCGCGCTCGTAGGTGAAGGACCTCATCCGCGTCGCTCCTCGTGCACGTCCCGGATGGCCGCGACGATGTTCGGGTAGGCGGCGCAGCGGCAGATGTTGCCGCTCATGCGCTCGCGCACCTCGTGGTCGGAATAGCTGACCTGGGTCAGGTCGTCGGTGACGTGGCTCGGGATGCCGGCCTTGATCTCGTCCAGCATCGCGACCGAGGAGCAGATCTGGCCGGGCGTGCAGTAGCCGCACTGGTAGCCGTCGTGCTTCACGAAGGCGGCTTGCATCGGATGGAGGTTGTCGACCTGGCCGAGCCCCTCGATCGTCGTGACGTGATCGCCGTCGTGCATGACCGCGAGGCTCAGGCACGAGTTGATGCGCTGGCCGTTCACGATCACCGTGCAAGCACCGCACTGGCCGTGGTCGCAGCCCTTCTTCGAGCCGGTGAGTCCCATATGCTCGCGCAACGCGTCGAGCAGCGTCACCCGGGTGTCCAGCGAGAGCGAACGCTCGCGGCCGTTCACGGTCAGGCGCACCGGCATGGTGGGGCCGCCGGGGTTCGACAGGCCGGCGGGCGCGGTGGCGGCTTCCGCGGATCGGTCGGGCAGGAGGCCTGCGGCGGCGATCGCGGCGCCACCTGAGACCGCGACCCGGCGGGTCACGGTGAGGTCGGTGTTACGGTCCACGAGGGAGATCCCGGTTGCTTGCTTCGAACGGTTCAAATCTCGACGGGCGATTTCGATCCCTCCCGCGACTTCGCGTCTCGGGCGCGACGAGTTCGTCCGCGAATTCGCCGGCAGGACCACGAAGTCGCGCGAATATTCCGGCACACCGCCGCAACCTCCGGCGAGCGTGCGGGTTCGCCTGTCGCCGATCGCCGGGACTGGCCGCCCGAGGACGTCACGCATGTTGAACGGATCGGGCGGGCCCGAGAGCGACAGATGGTCGACAGCGTGGTGGATCCGGTACGGCATGCGCGGCGCGGGCCTCCTGTTCGCGCTGGCGATGCTCGGGACGATCTGGAACTTCGCCGCCACGACGGCGGACCGGGAGCGGGTCGCAGTCGAGAACCGCGTCTTCGTCACGCTGGAGCGGCTGCTCTCGACGGCGCGCGACATGGAGACGGGCGAGCGCGGCTACGTGCTCGTCGGCTCGGACCAGTATCTCGAGCCCTACCGCGCCTCCATGAGCTCGATGGCGCGCGCGGAGGAGGTGGCGCGGATGGCCTGGGCCCGCGGGGGCGGGCGAGCCGACGACCTCACGCCCGCGATGGACACGCTCGAACTCAAGCGCGCGATCACGACCCGTGTCGTGGACGCGAGGCGGGCACAGGGCTTCGAGGCCGCCCAGGCGCTCGTCGCCTCCGGCGAAGGCAAGGCGATCATGGACAAGCTGCGTGTCCAGGTCGCACAACTGCAGGACGAGGTGAGCGCGCGGCGCCAGGCGATCGAGCGCGGCGACCGGACCCGCTCCACGGTCCTGACCGTCGCGTCGACGATCGCCGCGATTCTCGCCTGCGCGTATATCGGCTGGCTCGCCTGGCTTCGCCGGCGCATCGCCATGCGGACGTCCCAGGAGCTCGCGGGCCTGGGCGACCGGTTCCGCACGCTGGCCGACAACATCCCCCAGCTCGCCTGGATGGCGGAGGCGAACGGGCGGATCTACTGGTACAATCAGCGCTGGTACGATTACACCGGCCTGTCCTCGACCGACATGGACAACGACGGCTGGAAGAAGGTCCACGACCCGGAGCATGTCGAGGCTGTCTCGGAGCGGTTCCTGGAGGCGGTGCGGACCGGGGAGCCCTGGCAGGACACGTTTCCGCTGCGCGCCAAGGACGGGGAGTATCGCTGGTTCCTGTCGATGGCCCAGCCGATTCGTGACGCGGGTGGCGAGATCCTGCGCTGGTTCGGCACGAATACCGACGTGACGGCGCAGCGCGAGCAGGAGCAGCAGCTCGCGGCCGCCCGCGACGCCGCCGAGGACGCGAACCGGGCGAAGAGCCAGTTCCTCGCCAACATGAGCCACGAGCTCCGCACACCCCTCTCGGCCGTGATCGGCTACAGCGAGATGCTGGAGGAGGAGGTCGAGGAGCTGGGTGAGAAGCACCTGCTCGACGATCTGTCTAAGATCAAGTCGAACGCGCGCCACCTCCTCAGCCTCATCAACGACGTGCTCGACATCTCCAAGATCGAGGCGAACAAGATGGAGGTCTTCGCGGAGACCTTCGACATCGCCACGATGGTGAGGGAGGTCGCGTCCACCGTGGGCTCGCTCGTCGAGAAGAAGGCGAACACGCTGACGGTCGAGGCGGGCGACGAGCTCGGCTCCATGCACACGGACGTCGTCAAGCTGCGGCAGGTGCTGATCAACCTCCTCAGCAACGCGGCGAAGTTCACGCAAGGCGGAGAGATCGTGCTCGCCGCCCGCCGGCATGCCGAGGGGACGCGCGACGACATCGTGTTCACGGTGCGCGATACCGGTCTCGGCATGAGCGAGGAGGAACTCTCCCGGCTGTTCCAGCGCTTCGCGCAGGCCGACGTCTCGACGACGCGCCGCTTCGGCGGGACGGGCCTCGGGCTCGCGATCACGAAGGCCTTCTCGGCCATGCTGGGCGGCACGGTATCCGTCACGAGCAAGCCCGGCGAGGGCTCGGTCTTCGAGGTCACCGTCCCGGCAACCCTCGCACCCGAACCGGAGGACGACGAGACGCTCGTCGAGGTGGACGGGGCGGACGAGGAGGTCATCCTGGTGATCGACGACGACCTCGCGACGCGCGAACTCCTGGGCCGCTTTCTGACGCGGGAGGGGTTCACGGTCAGGGTCGCGGCGGACGGCCGGTCGGGCCTCGCGCTCGCGCAGGCGCTGAAGCCGCGCGTCATCATCCTGGACGTCACCATGCCGCGCATGGACGGGTGGGAGGTGCTCCGCAAGTTGAAGGACGACGCGCACCTCGCGGCCATCCCGGTCGTCATGTGCACGGTCATCGACGAGCAGAGCCTCGGCTTCTCGCTCGGAGCGTCGGATTACGTGCTGAAGCCGGTCGACTGGGACCGGCTGAAGGACGTGCTGGGCCGCGTCGTGAAGGATGCCCCGAAGGGCGACGTGCTGGTGGTGGACGACGACCGCGACACGCGCGAGCGCCTCCAAGGGCTGCTGGCGAAGAACGGCTGGACCGTCACGGAGGCGGAGAACGGCCGCGCGGCGCTCGATGCCGCGCGAATGCGCGCGCCGTCCCTCGTGCTGCTCGATCTCAACATGCCGGAGATGGACGGGTTCACCTTCCTGCGCGAGTTCCGCTCGACGCCCGAATGGGTGTCCGTGCCGGTCGTGGTCATGACGGCCCGCGACTTGACGGCGGCCGAGAGGGCGGAGCTGAAGGGCGGCGATGCGCGCGTCTTCGAGAAGGGGCAGGTCGGCATCCAGGAGCTGGTCGGCCAGCTCCGCACCATGAGGCCGCCGAGCCCGCCGCGTCCCCGCGCCCCGTCCCCGAGAGCGATCGAGCCGGTATCGGTGTGATGACGATGGACCTCGAGACGACGCGGCAGCTCAAGCGCGGCCTGCCGCTCTACACGTGGCTCGCCTCCGCGCTGCTGGTGCTGGTGCTGGCCGCGATCCTTCAGCTCGGCCGCGACATCTTCGTGCCGATCTCGCTCGCCGTCCTGCTGAGCTTCGTGCTGGCGCCCTGCGTGCGTGGGATGCAGCGCCTCGCGGTACCGCAGGGCGTGGCGGTTCCCGTGACCGTGCTCGTGGCGTTCGGCGCGATGGTCGGCCTCGTCAGCGTGATCGGGAGCCAGCTCGCGGGTCTCGGGGCCGACCTGCCGCGCTACCAGAGCACCATCCGCGGCAAGATCGAATCGCTCGGCAGCACGGCCGGGCCGAGCGGGACGTTCGGCCACGCGATCGAGTCCTTCGGGGAGATCGGGCGCGAGCTCGGCCGGCTCGGGGCCGGTGGTCCCGGCGGTGCGTCGGAGGCGCAGAGCGCGAAGCCGATCTCCGTCGTGGTGCAGGAGGGCGGCAGCCTTCTGGGCACGCTGGGCGGCGTCGTGTCGCCGCTGCTCCATCCGCTCGCGACCGCCTTCCTGGTGCTGATCCTCGTGGTCTTCGTCCTCGCGGCCCGAGAGGACTTGCGCAACCGCTTCGTGCGCCTGCTCGGGACCGAGGACATCCAGCACACGACGGCCGTGATCGACGACGCGGCGCGCCGGCTCAGCCGCCTGTTCCTCATGCAGCTCGCGGTCAACACGGCCTTCGGTGTGGTGATCGCGGTCGGGCTGTGGATCATCGGGACGCCGAGCCCGGTCCTGTGGGGCATCCTGGCGGGCGTGCTGCGCTTCGTGCCCTACGTCGGCGCGGTGGTGGGCGCGATCCCGCCGCTCGCGCTCGCGATCGCGGTCGATCCCGACTGGACCATGCTCGTGTGGACGGCGCTCCTCTTCGCGATCGTCGAGCCGCTGCTCGGCCACGTGCTGGAGCCGCTCCTGTTCGGCCACAGTACGGGGCTCTCGCCGGTCGCGGTCGTGCTCTCCGCCACGATGTGGACCTTCTTGTGGGGGCCGATCGGGCTCGTCCTCGCGACGCCGCTCACCGTGTGCCTCGTGGTGCTCGGCCGGCATGTCGGCAGCTTCGGCTTCATCGATATCATGCTGGGCGACCGCCCTGCCCTGTCGCCGCCGCAGATCTTCTACCAGCGCATGCTGGCCGGCGACCCGTCGGAGGCGATCCTCCAGGCGCGCGAGTTCCTGCGCGAGCGCTCGCTCTCGACCTATTACGACGAGGTCGCGCTGGAGGCCCTGCGGCTCGCGCACGAGGACGTGGCGCGCGGCCGGCTGACGCCCGAGCGGCAGGCCGTCATGCTGCGCTCGACCTGCGTCCTCATCGACAAGCTCGACGGGTTGCGCGACCCGCGGCCCAAGGGCGGGCAGGTGGGCGCGGAGGCGGCCGCGGCCGTGATG
>CAHJXE010000222.1 GCA_903644085.1 Hyphomicrobiales bacterium | reverse complement strand
CTCGCGGCGCGGCGCGCCGGTTCCCCCTCTAGATTGCGTGGCCGCGATAGCGGGCGAGTCGATCGAGCAGCGCACCGTCGAAGCCCGCCGGCCGCTCGACCCCACCCGTGACCCAGGCGAAGACGTCCGCCTCCGTCTCGTCGAGCAGGCGCTCGAACTCGCCGAGCTGCGCGTCGTCGAGCCGCGCGATCTCGTGATCCGCGAAACGGCCCATGATCAGGTCCATCTCGCGCGTGCCGCGGTGCCAGGCGCGGAACCGGGCACGCTTGCGGCGTGGATCGAGCGCTGCGCCCTCCGAGTCGGAGAGAGGCTCCGATCCGTCGTATGGTGATGTCATCGGATCGCTATATAGCGCGGGGCCCCGCGCGTGCCAGGGCCGAAGAGCCGCCAACACCACACGATGTCGCTCAGGCCGTCCCTCCTCGATCCGCTCTTCGCTCCCGCGTCTTCACTGCCGGGCGTGGGGCCGAAGATCGCGCCGGCGCTCGACCGCCTCGTCGGCGAGACCGGCCGCCCGGCCCGGGTCATCGACCTCGTGTTCCACTTCCCGCAAGGCACGATCCGGCACGACAAGGCGGGCACGATCGCGGAGGCGCCGGTCGGCCAGCCGGTCACTGTCGCGGGCCGGGTGACCGCGCACCGCCCGCCCCCGCCCGGCCGCGCGCGCGCGCCCTACCGGGTGCTGATCGAGGATGAGACGGGCGACGTCACGATCGTGTTCTTCAACTGGCCGCGCCCGCGCATCGAGCAGGTGCTGCCGGTCGGCGCGCGCCGCTTCGTGTCGGGCACGATCGAGCTCTTCGACGGGCACCGTCAGATGGTCCACCCGGCCCGCATCCTGGACGAGCGCAACGCGGCCGCGTCCTCCGGCGCCGAGCCCGTCTACGGGTTGACCGAGGGCGTCTCCTCGCGCCTCATCGGCAAATACGTGACGACCGCCCTCACCCGCGTGCCGGCCTTGACCGAATGGCAGGACCCGGAGTTCCTGCGACGCCAAGCCTTCCCGGACGTCGCGACGGCTTTGCGCCAGCTGCACGAGCCCGACCGCGATCCTCCCCCGGAGGGGGAGGTGGCAGGCGCGCAGCGCCTGACGGAGGGGGACAGCTCGGAAGGTCCAAGCGACGCACGGCGGGAGGGAAACCCCGCCCGCCGCCGCCTCGCCTATGACGAGTTCCTGGCCTCCCAGCTCGCCCTCGCGCTCGTGCGGCACCGCCGCAAGCGCCTGCCCGGCCGCGCCAACGCGGGCGACGGGGCGCTAGTCGCGAAGGTCGTGGCCGCCCTCCCCTTCGCGCTGACGGGAGCGCAGACGCGGGCCGTCGCGGAGATCCGGGCGGACCTTTCCGGTCCCGACCGGATGCTGCGCCTGCTGCAGGGCGATGTGGGGTCCGGCAAGACGCTGGTCGCGCTCCTCGCGATGGCATCCGCCGTCGAGGCGGGGCGACAGGCGGCGCTCGTCGCGCCGACCGAGATCCTGGCGCGCCAGCACGCCGAGCGGATCACCGCCTTGGCGGAGCCGGCGGGCCTGCGCGTCGCTGTCCTGACCGGCCGCGACAAGCCGTCCGAGCGTCGGGCCACGCAGGCCGACCTCGAAGCCGGGCGGGTCGACATCGTGGTCGGCACCCACGCGCTCCTCCAGGAGAGCGTGGCTTTCCACGATCTTGGAGTCGCGGTCATCGACGAGCAGCACCGGTTCGGCGTGCACCAGCGCCTCGCGCTCGGCCGCAAGGGCGAGGCCGTCGACGTGCTGGTTATGACCGCGACGCCGATCCCGCGCACGCTGGCGCTCGGCTATTTCGGCGACATGGACATGTCGGTGCTGGACGAGAAGCCACCCGGCCGGAAGCCCATCGACACGCGGCTCGTCTCGACCGACCGGCTCGACGAGGTGGTGGGCGCGGTGGCGCGCGCCATGGCGGCCGGCGACCTCGTCTACTGGGTCTGCCCGCTCGTCGCCGAATCGGAGGTGGTCGACCTCGCGGCCGCCGAGGACCGCTACGCCGATCTGGCGGGGACGCTCGGGGCGGACGTCGTCGGGCTCGTCCACGGCCGCATGAAGCCCGTCGAGAAGGATCTCGCCATGGACCGTTTCGCGCGCGGCGATCTGAAGGTCCTGGTCTCCACGACCGTGATCGAGGTCGGCGTCGACGTCTCGCGCGCGGCCGTCATGGTGATCGAGCATGCCGAGCGGTTCGGGCTCGCGCAGCTGCACCAGCTGCGCGGGCGTGTCGGGCGGGGCGAGCGGCCGTCGATCTGCCTCCTCCTCTACAAGGGACCGCTCGGCGAGACCGCGAAGGCGCGGCTGGAGACGATGCGCCGGACCGAGAACGGGTTCGAGATCGCCGAGGAGGACCTGCGGCTGCGCGGCGAGGGCGAGATCCTGGGCACGCGCCAGTCGGGCGTGGCGGCGCTCCGGGTCGCGCGGCCGGACCAGGACGGCGACCTGCTGCTCGCGGCGCGCGACGACGCGCGCCTGATCGTCGAGCGCGACCCCGAGCTGACGAGCGCGCGCGGCGAGGCGCTTCGCCTGCTGCTCTACATCTTCGAGCGCGACGCGGGTGTCAGGATGTTGCGGGCAGGCTGATCTCGACGGTGTCGGCGAGGGTCGGGGACGGGGCAAGGGTCGCAGATCGGACCGTTGGGCGTTCGATCCAGGAACCGCCCGCGCGACGGCCACGTTGGACCGGCACACCAATCAGAGCCTGTACGACCTCACGGCCTGGCCGGCTCGATGGAGGAGATCACCATGAACAAGCGAATGATCGGCACGATCATGGCCGCGACCTTGCTGGCTGCCACGGCCGCGATGGCCCAGGGCGGCGGTGGAGGCGGCGGCGGTGGGTCCGGCGGCGGCTCGGGCGGTGGGGCCGGTGGAGCATCCGGATCGGGCGGAGGAAGCGGCGCGGCGGGCTCCGGCTCGAGCGGTGGATCGGGTGCTGGCTCGATGGGCTCGGGGTCGGGTTCCGGAGCTTCGGGCGGCTCGTCCGGTACGAGTTCCGGATCCGGAGGCGCCGGATCGGGCATCGGAGCCGGTGGTCGCGCGATGTCGACCGGCCAATCCGGCCCGAACAGCGGTTCGTCGAACTCCGGTAGCGGGTCGCCCAATTCCGGCTCGTCCAATAATTCGACGAGCGGGAGCGGCAACAGCGGCTCCGGCCTGACGGGCACAGGCGGCACGTCGAAATAGCCAATCAGACGGTCTCGTTCGACAGAGCCCTGGCTTCGGCCGGGGCTCTTCTTATCTCGACGCCTACTCGACCGTCACCGACTTCGCGAGGTTGCGCGGCTGGTCGACGTCTTTCCCCATGAAGACCGCGGTGTGATAGGCGAGGAGCTGCACCGCGACCGCGTAGACGATCGGCGCGACGACCGGATCGCAATCCGGCATCACGATCGTACCCATCGTATCCATCGCGGCCTCTTGCGAGCCGAGCGCATCGGTGATGAGCAGGATACGGCCGCCGCGTGCCGCGACCTCCTGCATGTTCGACACGGTCTTCTCGAACACGGCGTCGTGCGGCGCGATGACGATGACCGGCACCGTCTCGTCGATCAGCGCAATCGGGCCGTGCTTGAACTCACCTGCCGCATAACCTTCGGCATGGATGTAGCTGAGTTCCTTGAGCTTCAGTGCCCCTTCGAGGGCGACGGGATACGAGGTGCCCCGGCCCATGTAGAGCACGTCATGCGCTCGCGCGATCTCGCGCGCATACGGCTCGATCATGTCCTCGAGCTTGAGCGCGTCGCTCATCGTGCCCGGCACGGTCGCGAGCGCGGCGACGAGCCGGCGTTCGTCGTCGAGCGAGAGCGTGCCGCGCTGTCGTCCCGCCAGTATGGCAAGGCACAGCAGCACCGCATACTGGCACGTCGTCGCCTTGGTGGACGCGACGCTGATCTCCGGCCCGGCGAGCGTCGGCGTGACGACGGCGCTGTCTCGAGCCATCGTCGAGCCCGGGACGTTCACCACCGAGACGACGTGTTGGCCCTGCGCCTTGGCGTAGTGGAGCGAGGCCAGCGTGTCGGCCGTCTCGCCCGATTGCGACACGAACAGCGCGAGCTGACCCGCCTCCAGCGGGGCCTCACGGTAGCGGAACTCGGACGCGACATCGATCTCCACGGGTAGGCGGGCGAGCTTCTCGAACCAGTATTTCGCGACCAGCGCCGCGTAGTACGACCCGCCGCACGCCGTGATCGACAGGCGTGTCAGGGCGGCGAAGCTCACCGGCAGGTCCAGCGGACGCATGCGCCCTTCCGCGAAATCGACGTAATGCGCGATCGTGCGGGCCACGACCTCGGGCTGCTCGTAGATCTCCTTCGCCATGAAATGGCGGTGGTTGCCCTTGTTCGCGGTGAACTGCCCCTGCGGGATCGTCTGACGCGGGCGGTCGACCGGGTGACCGCCCGCGTCGCGGATCTCGACACCGTCGCGGGTCAGCACGGCCCAGTCGCCGTCCTCCAGGTAGGAGACCTCGTCGGTGAAGGGCGAGAGCGCGGGCGCGTCGGAGCCGAGATACATCTCGCCCTCCCCGTAGCCGACCGCGAGCGGCGCCCCGTGGCGGGCGCCGATGAGCTGGTTCTCCTCGCCCTCGAACAGGAAGGCGAGCGCGAAGGCGCCCCGCAGCCGCGGCAGTGTCGCGGCCACCGCCTCCATGGGCGTCTTGCCCTGGCGGAGCTCGTCCGTCACGAGCTGGGCCACGACCTCGGTATCGGTCTCCGTCTCGAACACGACGCCCTTCGCCGTCAACTCGGCCTTGAGCGGCCGGAAGTTCTCGATGATGCCGTTATGGACGACCGCGAGCTTGTCCGTCGCGTGCGGGTGAGCGTTCGTCTCGTTCGGCCGGCCGTGGGTCGCCCAGCGAGTGTGGCCGATGCCGATCGCGCCGGTCAGCGGAGCCTGCGAGAGCTTGAGTTCCAGGTTGCGCAGCTTGCCCTCGGCGCGCAGCCGCGTGAGGTGACCGTTCTCCAGTGTCGCGACCCCGGCCGAATCGTAGCCGCGGTATTCGAGCCGCTTCAGCGCGTCGACGACCTGCATCGCGACGGGGTTCGTCCCGACGATCCCCACGATCCCGCACATGAGTTCACGTATCCCGCTTCGTTGCGTCTGGCGTCATACTCGAAACAACTGAACAAAGGCCAATCGCCGCCTATGTCAGCGTTGCCTGGCGCTTGGCTTGCCCGCCATCCGCTTCGCAGATGCCCAACCCTCCTTCACGACCTGCCGGCCGCGTCCGAGCGCCAGAGCATTCGCCGGCACGTCCTCGGTGAGGACGGAGCCCGACCCGATATAGGCCCCGTCGCCGATCGTGATCGGGGCGACGAGCGACGAGTTGGTGCCCACGAAGACCTGCCGGCCGATCGTGGTCCTGTGCTTCGCGACGCCGTCGTAATTACAGGTGATGGATCCGGCCCCGACATTCGTGCCCTCGCCGATCGTCGCGTCGCCGAGATAGGCGAGGTGGTTCGCCTTGACGCCCGCGCCCAGCTCCGCGTTCTTCACCTCGACGAAATTTCCGACATGAGCGGCTTGTCCAATGACCGCGCCGGGCCGCAGGCGGGCGAACGGCCCGACGGTCGCGCCTTCACCGACCGTCGCGCCCTCCAGATGCGAGAAGGACCGGATCACGGCGCCGTCCGCCACCGCGACGCCCGGCCCGAAGCAGACGTTCGGCTCGACCGTGACGTCGCGCCCGAGGATGGTGTCGGCCGAGAGGAATACTGTCGCGG
>CAHJXE010000221.1 GCA_903644085.1 Hyphomicrobiales bacterium | reverse complement strand
TGGTGCCCAGGGGCGGAATCGAACCACCGACACTGCGATTTTCAGTCGCATGCTCTACCAACTGAGCTACCTGGGCGCCGGGCGGGCGGAGTGGCCTCCACCGTCGCGGGCAGGCGGGCTTATAGTCAGCGTTGTTCAGGCTGTCCAGGGTCGCGAGGCCAGCGGCTCAGCACGGGGTACCCTTCGCCGCCCAGGAGCGACACGGTTTCGTAAAGCGGCAGGCCGACGATCGACGGGTAGGAGCCGACGATCGATCGCACGAAGGTGGAGGCGAGGCCCTGGATCGCATAGCCTCCCGCCTTCCCGCGCCACTCTCCGGACGCCAGATAGGCCTGCGTCTCGGGGGCGGAGAGGCGCTTGAAGGCGACGCGTGACTCGACGAGGCGCTCTCGCACGCGATGGCCCGGTGCGACGAGGCAGATGGCCGTGAAGACCCGGTGATTGCGGCCGGAGAGGAGCCGGAGACACTCGGATGCTTGCTCCAGGGTCTCGGCTTTCGGCAATATGCGCCGCCCGACCGCCACGACCGTATCGGCCGCGAGCACGTAGCGACGCTCCGGGCCCTCGGGATGCGCGAGGTGGGACGCAACCTCGCCCTTCTCGCGCGCGAGACGACGCGCGAGGTCGCGCGGCAACTCGCGAGGTCGCGCGACCTCGTCGATCTCGGCCGGCACGACCTCGTCCGGTTCGAGCCCGATCTGGTGCAGCAATGCCAGCCTGCGGGGCGACGCCGACGCGAGCACGAGCCAGGGTCGAGCCGGTTCGTCCGTCACGAGAAGCGCCCGAGCGTCATCGATGTCCCTTGCGTCGCGATCGCGGGTCGCTCAATTTGTCGCGAGCGCGGAACCTAGCCTCTGGCCCCTCCATTGGGAACCATGCAGGCTGCCTGAGCCAGCATCGGAGGTGTTTATGACCCGTCGTTCATCATGGTCGGACACCGTAGCGGCCATCCGGGACGGTCGGGTTGCCGGCGCGATCGCCGAGGTGCTGGAGGGCGTGTTCGGCGCCCCGGCGCCTCGTCCGATCCCGGTCCGCGTCGCCAGCCACGGGCGGATCCCGCGCAATCCACGCAGAGACTAATCGGCCGCGACGACCGGGTCGCGAAAGGAGTGGCGCAGCCGCCGGTAGTGGGCGATCCCGACAGGGATGAGCGCGATATAGGCGAGTGCAGCCAACGCCAGCGCCTCGAACGGGAAGCTGACCACGAGCCCGAATATCGCGACCGTCAGAACGAAGATCGGCAGCACCCATTCGCGCGGGATTCGCTTTCCCATCGTCTTCCCGGAATAGGTGGGGACCGTCGACACCACGAGGAGTGCCAGCGCGATCGTGTAGGCGATCACGAGCGGCACAGAGGCAGGCCCGACCGGCACGCCTAGGAAGTGCAGGTAGATCGGCAGGAGCGAGGTCCCGGCGCCGGCGGGTGCAGGAATGCCGACGAAAAAATCCTTCGTCCAGTCCGGTCGGTTCGGGTCGTCGAGCATCACGTTGAACCGCGCGAGGCGCAGCGCCATCGCGATCGCGAAAATCATCGCCGCGACCCAGCCGATCGCCTGTGCCTCATGAAGGACGAAGCTGTACAGAACGAGGGCCGGCGCGACGCCGAAATTCAGGAAATCCGCCAGCGAATCGAGCTCCGCCCCGAAGCGCGAAGTACCCTTGAGCAGGCGCGCGACCCGCCCGTCGACGCCGTCGAGCACGGCCGCCACCACGATCGCGATGACGGCCGGCTGTAGGCGTCCCTCGAAGGCGAGGCGGATCGCGGTCAACCCCAGGCAGAGCGCGACGAGCGTGATGAGGTTCGGGGCGATCACCCGGAACGGCACCGGCTTGAACCGTCGTGGCCGCGGCTCCAGCGGGTCCGGCGCGAAAGGCTGGAACAGGTCCGTCACCGGCGGCCTCCAGACACGATCGACGCTCAGGCTGTACGGTAGAGACGAGCGGGCTCGGCGGCCCGGAGATCCGCCAATGCCGTCTCGCCCGCAACGGCCTTCTGCCCGACACCGACCAGGATCTGACTGTCCAGCGGCAGGTACACGTCGACGCGCGACCCGAAGCGGATAAGCCCGAAGCGCTCCCCCGTACCCACGGGATCGCCCTCCCTGACCCAGTCGACGATGCGGCGTGCGACAAGCCCCGCGATCTGCACGACCCCGACCTGGATGCCGTCGCTGTCGATCACGAGGGCGTTGCGCTCGTTATGCTCGCTCGCCTTGTCGAGGTCGGCGTTGAGGAACAGGCCGGGCGTGTAGGCGATGCGACTGATGCGCCCCGTCACGGGCGAGCGGTTCACGTGGCAGTCGAACACGTTCATAAAGACGGAGACCCGCATGAGGGGCACGGACGAGAGCCCCATCTCCAGCGGCGGCACGGCGGGCGCGATCATGCTGATGCGTCCGTCGGCCGGCGAGACCACGAGCCCGTCGCGGATCGGCGTCACGCGCTCCGGGTCGCGGAAGAAGTAGCAGATCCAGAGCGCCACGATCAGGAGCAGCCAGAAGAGCGGCACCCAGAGAAAGCCGAACGCTATGGCGGCCACGACCGCGATCGCGATGAACGGGAAGCCCTCGCGCCGGATCGGCACGAAGAGCCGCCGAATCGATTCGTAGATGTCGGTCATGTCGCCTGCATGTCTCGTGTTCGCCCATGTCTCGTGCGCGCCGCGATGTCTCGTGCGCGCCGCCATCCCTCGCGGATCGCGGCCCCGTCCGTCAACCGGCCCCGCGTCTCAGTCCGCCGAACTCGTCATCCTGCCCACCCTGTCACCCCGCCATCGTGAGGCGGAGCGAGGGTCCCTCGACGGCCTCGGTCTTCTCCAGCGTCTCGCGCGCCTCGGCGGCGCGGCGCTGTCGGTCCCACATGGCCGCGTAGATGCCGTGGTGGGCGAGCAGTGCATCGTGCGTTCCTCGCTCGACGATCAGCCCAGCGTCGAGCACGATGATCTCGTCCGCCCCGATGACCGTGGAGAGACGGTGCGCGATGACGATCGTGGTGCGACCGCGCGACACGCCGTCCAGCGCGTCCTGGATCTCGCGCTCCGTGAAGCTGTCCAGCGCCGAAGTCGCCTCGTCGAGGACCAGGATCGGGGGCGATTTCAGGATGGTGCGGGCGATCGCGACGCGTTGCTTCTCTCCGCCCGACAGCTTGAGCCCGCGCTCGCCGACCGGCGTGTCGTACCCCTCCGGCAGGATGCGGATGAACCCGTCGACCTGCGCGAGGCGCGCAGCTTCGGCGACCTCGGTCCCGCCGGCTTCCCAACGCCCGTAGCGGATGTTGTAGCCGATCGTGTCGTTGAAGAGCACGGTATCCTGAGGCACCATCCCGATCGCGGCCCGTAGCGAGGCCTGCTGGACGCCCGCGATGTCCTGCCCGTCGATCAGGATTCGCCCGCGTCCGGGCTCGTAGAAGCGGAAGAGCAGCCGCGAGATCGTCGACTTGCCGGCGCCCGAGGGACCCACGACCGCGACGGTCCTGCCTGCCTGTACCGTGAAGTCGATGCCGCGCAGGATCGGCCGCTCGGGGTTGTAGGCGAAATGCACGTTCTCGAAGCGCACCTCTCCCGGACCCACCGCGAGAGCCGGCGCACTCGGCACATCCTCGATCTCGGGGTGCTGGTCCAGGATGCGGAACATGTCGTCGATGTCGATCAGCGCCTGTTTAATCTCGCGGTAGATCATGCCCATGAAGTTCAGCGGGATGTAGAGCTGGACCAGCATCGCGTTGACGAGGACGAAGCTGCCGATCGAGGTCCGTCCCGCCATGATATCGCGGGCGGCGAGCAGCATCACGACGCTCATGCCGAGCGAGAAGATAATCGCCTGACCCGAATTCAGGACCGCGAGCGAGGTGTAGGTCTCGGTGGACGCCGCCTCGAACCGCGCCATCGACTTGTCGTAGCGCGAAGTCTCGCGGCTCTCCGCGCCGAAATACTTCACCGTTTCGTAGTTGAGGAGTGAGTCGACCGCGCGGACGTTCGCGTCCGTGTCGGATTCGTTCATCTGGCGGCGGATCTCGATCCGCCATTCGGTCGCCCGATAGGTGTAGACGAGGTAGACCGCCACCATGACGACGACCGTCGCGGAGTAGAGCCAGTCGAACTGCCAGGCCAGGATGCCGATCACGAGGCAGAACTCGACGATGGTCGGGATGAGTTGGAGTACGAAGAGCCGCGACAATTCCTCGATGCCGGCCCGCCCGCGCTCCAGCACGCGCGTCAGCCCACCGGTCTTGCGTTGCAGATGGTAGCGCAGCGACAGCGCGTGCATGTGCTCGAAGGTCCGTTGCGCGAGCTTTCGCACGGCGTGCATCGCGACCTTGGCGAAGAGGCCGTCGCGCACCTGAGTCAGCAGCGCCTGGAGCATGCGCGAGGCGCCGTAGGCCGCCGTCAGCAGCAGCGGGGCGCCCCAGACCGAGGCTGGTACGCCGGCATTCGTTCCCGCCTTCGATACCGCGACTAATCCGTCGGTCGCCCACTTGAACGTGAACGGCGTCACCATCGTGACGCCTTTCGCGACGAGCAGCAGGCCGAAGGCGAGGAATACGCGGGTCTGAAGATCGCGGCGGCCGTTCGGCCAGAGGTACGGCCAGAGCTTGAAGAGCGTCGGCACGAGGCCGGGGCGCGCCAGCGGCGCCTCGACATCCGAGGGTGGGGCGAGCATGAGATCCGTTCCGGGGGCGACCCCTATATGGCCCGGCGCGCCGGCCTTTGCACCCGTACCAGTCTAGCCCTGTCCCGGGGTCCGACTCAGCGGGTCCCGCCCTGCGGCTCGGCTGGCAGCACGAAGAGCTGCCCCGGATAGATGAGGTCCGGGTTGCGGATCTGCGGCGTGTTCGCGCCGTAGATCACCGTATAGCGCAGCCCCTGGCCGTAGACCCGCTTCGAGATGCGCCAGAGAGTCTCGCCGCGCACCACGAACGCGGTGTTGATCTCCGGCACCACGACCCGCCCCTCGACGACTGGAACAGCCGCTGGACCCGCCGAGGCGACCACCGCCGGACGGCGAAGTCCCGGTCCCGACAGCCGCTCCGGCGGGCGGGGCGAGCCCGGGAGGTTCGGCGCGGACGCGATGGCGGGCGGCACAGTGAACGGGACCTCCACACGCGACCTTACCTGTCCGGTGACCGGATCGACATCGTCGAGCCGCACCCGGTAGTCGCCCGGCCGGATGCCGCGCTCGATCGAGAAGGCGAGCTTGCCGTCCTTCGTGGCGGCGCCCGGCGCCACGAAGGCGTCGTTCAGGTAGAGTCGCAACGTCGCGCCCGGCGCCCCGAGACCGCTGACCAGGAGCTGTCCATTACCTTGCGTCTCGACGGTCGCGATCTTGACCTCCGGACGAGGCGTCGGCGAAGCGGGAGAACCGGTGACCGCCATACTGCCCGGGTTCATCGCCACGCCGGCCGGCGCATCGGGCCGGGACAGAACGATCGTCGGCTGGTTGGGCGTGGTGACCGTGACCAGCGGTGCTTCGTTTCGCTTCGCCGCGACCACGACCGTCACGCTCTGGGCCGATTGCGTCTGGGTGCCGTCCGGAGCGATCGCACGCAGCGTAATCTCGTGCGATCCGGGCGCGAGCGCGGGCGGCACGATCGCGAAGAGACCGGTCGCGTCCGCCACCACCCGCGCGAGCGGCTCGCCGTTGCGCAGAAGGTCGATCGTCGCGCCGGGTGCGGCGCGGCCCGCGACGACGCTGTCGCCGCTCGGCTCCACCCGCACGACGTCGAACGTCGGTCCGGACGCCGTCTCCGGCGTGCGGTCGG
>CAHJXE010000220.1 GCA_903644085.1 Hyphomicrobiales bacterium | reverse complement strand
CGACAGCCCGCCTTGGGATCGACCCCGCTCGCACCAGCGCTGGTCTCACGGTCTCATCCGGCCGACATCCATGACGCTATGCATCATCCTCGCGGCGAATCTCGGCGACGACACCGATACGGTGGCGGCCGTCACCGGCTGGTCGCGGGCGAGCTTTACGGCCGGGCCGGCATCCTGCCGAGTGGCTGGAGCAACTCTCCCACGACGTTTCTGATCCGTCCGTCTGAATCCACGCTGCACTTCATCTTACAAGGTAACGACGGGAAAACCGTCCCCATCGCTCCGCACCGATCCGCGTCAATCGCCGGCAGCTGGTAGGGATTGGTGGGGTGCGCCGGGTCGATCACACGGGCGTCGGACCCGGGGGATCGTAGCGGAACGCCACCGCGATCCGGTTCCACACGTTGATCGTCCCGATCGCGGCCGTGAGATGCGCGAGCTCCGCTTCCGAGAACGCGTCCCGCACCTCCTCGAAGTCCTCGTCCGAGATGCCGATCCCGGCGATCTCCGTCAGCGCCTCCGTCCAGGCCAGCGCCGCACGCTCTCGGGGCGTGAAGATGTCCGCTTCCTCCCAGGCGACCGCGAGGTCGAGCTTCTGGCCGGCAACGCCGAGCCTGCGCGCCTCGATCAGGTGGTACTGGATACAGAACACGCAGCCGTTGATCTGGGAGGCCCGCAGCTTCACGAGCTCGAGGAGGCCTGCGTCGAGCCCCGAGTTCAGCGCGGCTTGGCCCAAATTGCGGAGCGCCGACACGACGTCGGGCGCGATCTCCTGGAATCGCGATCTCTCGATCCGTGCGCCCGACATCACGATCTCCCACGAGCCTGCTCCCGGCGGGCTTGGTTCGGGTCATAGCGGTATCCCGCCTCGGCGTCGCCTGCGCGGCGCGCTTCATGTTAGGACGTGCGCCACGAAGGGAGACGCCCATGACGCCGGACCGACGCCTGACGCTGTTCCACGCACCCCGAACACGCTCGTCCGGCACCCTCATGCTGCTGGAGGAGCTCGGGGTCGCGTACGATCTGCACGTCGTCGACATGAAAGCCGGGGAGCAGCGCCAGCCCGCCTTCCTGGCGCTCAATCCGCTCGGCAAGGTGCCGGCGATCCGTTACGGCGACGCGATCGTGACCGAGCAGGGCGCGATCATGATCTACTTGGCGGACCTGTTTCCGCAGGCAGGTCTCGCGCCCGCGCTCGACGATCCGTTGCGCGGTCCGTACCTGCGCTGGCTCGTGTTCTGCGGGTCGAGCTTCGAGCCCGCGGTCGTCGATCGCGCCATGTCGCGCGAGCCCGGGCCCACCGCGATGTCGCCCTACGGATCGTATGACGGGGTGCTCGACGCGGTCGTGGCGCAGCTGCGCGGCGGCCCGTGGCTCTTGGGGGAGCGTTTCACCGCGGCCGACGTCCTGTGGGGCATGGCGCTCAGCTGGACCACGATGTTCAAGGTCGTGCCCGAACGGCCCGAGATCATGGCGTATCTCGCACGCTTCCGGGAGCGTCCCGCGCTCGCCCAGGTGAACGCGATCGACGCGAAGCTCGCGGCCGAGCACGAAGCCGCGGCGTCGGATTAGCGCTATTCCTCCTCGCCGAACCGGTCGGCGATCAGCGCCGCGATCGCCTCAAGGCTCGCATCGGCGTCCGGCCCTTCGGCGGTCACGAGGATCGTGGTGCCCTTCGCGGCGCCCAGCGTCAGGAGCCCCATGATCGAACGGCCGCCGACCGTCTCGCCGGAGCGGGTCACGGTCACGACCGCATCGTGGCGCTCGACCGTCTGGACGAATTTCGCGGAGGCGCGCGCGTGCAGGCCCTTGCGGTTGACGATCAGGAGACGCCGATGCGCGACGCCGTCGGGGATCTCGGCCTCGGGTTCGGCGTCGAGATCGGGCTCGCTCATTTGCCCGCGAGGACGCGGGATGCCACGTTGATGTATTTCCGGCCGGCTTCCTGGGCGTGCAGGACGGCGTCGCGCAGGACCTCCTCGTCGCGCACCGAGGCGAGCTTGATCAGCATGGGCAGGTTGATGCCCGCCACGACCTCGACCGATCCGCCGTTCATGCAGGAGAGAGCGAGGTTCGACGGCGTGCCCCCGAACATGTCCGTCAGGACCACGACGCCCGAGCCCGAGTTGACGCGCCGCACCGCCGCCATGATGTCCTGGCGTCGCGTGTCCATGTCGTCCTCCGGACCGATCGTGACCGTCTCGATCTGGTCCTGAGGGCCGACGACATGCTCGAGCGCGGACCTGAATTCCGTCGCGAGCTGCCCGTGCGTTACGAGCACCATACCAATCATGAGAGAACGTCGTCCCGACCCGGCAGGGCAGGGATCCATTTTTGTGCAGTGCGAAGCAGAACGCAAGAGTGATGCGACCATTTGCTCACGAAATGGTCACGAGAGCGTCATCCTTGTCACAGTTCAGCCGCCAGAGAGGCGAAGGTTCTCTCGTGCCGATCAGGTCGAGTATCCGTCGGGCCGCGTTCGGGTCGACCGTCAGACGGGGTAAGCTGACACCGAGGATGTCCGCACGGCGAGTGTCGGTAGCCGGCATGCGCGGCGGTGCTTCATCGAGATCGATCACGAGGCGCAGGATGCAGGCCGCCTCGTGCGGCACCTCCACGATGCCGATCCCGCGGATCTCGACGCGGCCCGCGATCGACGCGACGGCCCGCGCCACGAGGCGGCCCGAATGCCCCGATAGGTGGACACGATCGTCCGAGACGAGCCGCGCGAAGCGCTTGGCCAGGGTCGTGCGCGCGATGAGGTCGAGCGCGAGCGACGACTTGCCCGAGCCCGAAGCGCCGCGGATCAGGATGCCGTCCTCGCCGAGTACGATGCAGGTCGCGTGAAGCGTGGTCTCGCCGGGGCTCACCGCCGGCGGCTCGCCCGAGCCCGCGGCAGAACAATGGTGAAGCGCGCGCCCGTGTCGGCCGCGTGCGCCCCGGGGGCGGCCCGGTTCGAGGCCTCGACGGTCCCGCCATGGGCTTCCACGATCTGACGCGAGATGGAGAGGCCAAGCCCCGAATTCTGCCCGAAGCCGTGATCCGGTCGGTCGGTGTAGAAGCGCTCGAAGACGCGCTCCAGCGCGTGATCCGGGATGCCGGGCCCGCGATCCTCGACGACCGCCTCGATCCCGTCGCGCACGAGGCGCAGGCGAACCTCCACGACCGTCTCGGGCGGCGAGAACGACCGCGCGTTGTCGAGCAGGTTGGTGAAGACTTGGCCAAGGCGGGAATCGTGTCCCGGCACCATGTAGGCCTCAGCCGGTGCCGGATCGACGCGGAGCACGACACGGGGCTCGTGCGGACGGCGCCGCGCGTTCGCGACGTCGGCCAGAGTCTCCAACAGGCGGCGCATGTCGACCGGCTCGGTCTCGGAGCGTGCGAGCTCGGCTTCGAGGCGCGACGCGTCCGAGATATCGCTGATGAGCCGGTCGAGGCGGCGCACGTCGTGCTGGATGATCGACATCAGCCGCTCGCGCGAATTCTCGGTCTTGGCGACGGGCAGGGTCTCGACCGCGCTCCTGAGCGAGGTCAGGGGGTTCTTCAGCTCGTGCGCGACGTCGGCCGCGAAGGATTCGATCGCGTCGATGCGGTCGTAGAGCGCCTGGGTCATGTCCCTGAGCGCGCCGGAGAGATGCCCGATCTCGTCGGAGCGCGCCGTAAAGTCGGGGATCTCCTGGCGCGACTTGATGCCCCGGCGCACGCGCTCGGCTGCGTCCGCGAGCCGCCGGACCGGACCCGCGATGGCGCCGGCGAGCAGCGCCGACAGGACGATCATGACGAGCGCCGCCACGAGGAAGACCTGGAGCAGGGCGAAGCGCTCGGACGCGATGATCGCGTCGATCGCGCCGCCCTGCGTCGAGAGGAGGAGCGCGCCCCGCACCGCGCGCTGGCGCTGGATCGGCACCGCGACGGACACGATGGTCTCGCCGCGCTCGTTCGTGCGCACCGTCGAGGCCGCCTGGCCTGCGAGCGCGCGCTGCACCTCGGCCAGTTTGCGCGCGTCGCTCGGACCCGTTTCCTCGCTCGCCGGCCGGTCGCGCCCGAACAGGCCGGCGATCCCCGAATAGGCGCGCTCCACGAGGCTCGGCGCGCTCTTCTTCAACGGCTGCGGCTCGACGCGCTGCAGGTCGTTGCGCTGGAGATCGCCGCGCGAGTAGAGCGTGCGCGTATCGAGCGTCAGCGTCCCCTCGTGATCGTAGATGCGCGCGCGCGTGCCCGTCGGCGTGACGAGGCGGCGCAGCAGCGGCGCCACGCGCTCCGGGTTGATGGAGAACTCGAGGGGCGAGAGCGTCTCCTCGGACGGGCTCTGGGGCTCGCCCGCCTGCATCTGGAGCAGGCGGTCGGGGTCCATGACGATCGCGCCCGTGTCGACCGTCGCGGATGCGGTGATCGCGCCCGCGATGATCTCGCCCTGGATCAGGAGGCTGCCGGTCCGGGCCTCGATCAACCCCTGGCGGAACTGGTTCAGCGTCAGGAAGCCGATCAGCAACGCCACCAGCCCGGCGAGGTTGAGGACGACGATGCGGCGCGTCAGGCTCGACGAGGCACGCCCGAGGCTGCGCCGCGCGACCCGCTGAACACGCCTGATCAGGCGGGCGGCGAGACCCGGCGGGTTCGAGAGTCCCGGCCTGGCCTCCGCGCGCGCCGTGTCAGGCTTCCTTGAAACGGTAGCCGACACCGTACAGCGTCTCGATCATGTCGAAGGCGGTGTCCGCCACCTTGAACTTCTTGCGCAGCCGCTTGATGTGGCTGTCGATGGTCCGGTCGTCGACGTAGACCTGGTCGTCGTAGGCCGCATCCATGAGGGCGTTACGGCTCTTCACGACGCCCGGGCGCGTCGCCAGCGCCTGCAGGATCAGGAACTCGGTCACGGTGAGCGTGACCGGCTCGCCCTTCCAGGTGCAGGTGTGGCGCTCGGGGTCCATCTTGAGCGCGCCGCGCTCCAGCGCCTTGGCGTCGCTCTCCTTCGTGGTCGTCCCGTCCTTCGGGGCGCCACGGCGCAGCACGGCCTTTACCCGCTCGACGAGGAGGCGCTGCGAGAACGGCTTCCGGATGAAATCGTCGGCGCCCATCTTGAGGCCGAACAGTTCGTCGATCTCTTCGTCTTTCGAGGTCAGGAAGATGACCGGCATGTCGGACTTCTGTCGCAGCCGCCGCAGCAGCTCCATGCCGTCCATCCGGGGCATCTTGATGTCCAGGATCGCGAGGTCGGCCGGCGACTGGCGGATGCCGTCGAAGGCGGAGGCGCCGTCCGTGTAGGTGTTGATCCGGTAGCCTTCCGATTCGAGCGCGATCGACACCGAAGCCAGGATGTTGCGATCGTCGTCCACGAGGGCGATGGTGGGCATCAGGTTTCCTCGGCGGCCGGAATCTCCGACCATTTCGCGGCGTAGCCACTCGCTGGCGCCGGGCACGTCGAAGCCCGGCGATCCGCGATATCTCGATCAATTAAGGCAAGACGCGGGTTTTTGCCAATCCGATGGGCATGAGACAGGGGACGGCATGGCGGAGACGGCTTTGGACGCGGGTGAATTCGACGGCGCGATGCTCGCGAAGCGCCTGTTGCGGAGCGTCCGGGCCGGCTCGCTCGCGACGCTCGACCACGGGACTGGCGTGCCGTTCGCGTCGCTCGTCACGGTGGCGACCGATCCCGGCGGGTCGCCGCTGATCCTGGTCTCGCGGCTTTCGGCCCATACGCAGAACATGGATGCCGATCCGCGCGCCTCGATCCTGCTCGCGGCCTCGGGCAAGGGCGATCC
>CAHJXE010000219.1 GCA_903644085.1 Hyphomicrobiales bacterium | reverse complement strand
TCGACCAGCGTCGCGAGCTTCGCCTCGCGGCCGAGGATCGGCTCCTCGACCCGGCCCGCCAAGGTTTCGTCTTCGATCGTCAGGCGGTTGGCGCGGTTCTCGTCGAAACCGAGCTGAGCGCCAACCTGCGCGGTGAAGGCCGTGAACCCGCCGGACACGAGGCAGGCGTAGGCGCCGTTCGCCTTGAGCGTCGCGACGAGCGTCGCGCCGCCCGGCGTGAAGGTGATGCGCTCCGCCATGACGCGGTCGACGATCGCGAGCGGCAATCCCTTCAGGAGCGCGACCCGTTCCCGTAGCGCGGGCTCGAAGGCGATCTCGCCGCGCATCGCGCGCTCGGTGATGTGCGAGACCTCGTGTTTCATGCCGACGAAATCCGCGAGCTCGTCGATGCACTCCTGCTCGATCATCGTGGAATCCATGTCGGCCAGGAACAGGCGCTTGCGCCGGCCCGCGATGGGCTGGATCACGATGTCGACTGCCACCCCGGACAGCACATGCGCGATCGCCGCACCGATCGTCGCGCGATCGACCTTGTCCGCCGTGACGTCGGCCGCGATCCCTGCATCGAGCCATCTGCCGGACGCCCCCGGTCCGAGCGCCGCGACGGCCGCCGCCAGCACCGCCTCCGTGATGCAGGGACGCGCGGGGTCTGCTATCAGGGTCGCGACGAGAGAGAACGGGTCGGGCAAGCTGTCGGGCAAGGGCTGGTCGGCTGTGGTCTGCCCCACTCGGCAGGCAGGACCGCCCGGGCGGACGATCATGGTGTCTGCCATTCTCATCGCAGGACCGACGACGTCGGGCAAGTCGGCGCTGGCGGCCCGGCTCGCGCGCGAGCTCGGCGACGCCGTCGTGGTCAACGCGGATTCGATGCAGGTCTACGCGGACCTGCGCGTGCTGACCGCCCGTCCCGGCCCCGAGGAGACGGACGCCCTCCCCCACGCGCTCTACGGCCATGTCGACGGGGCGGTGAACTACTCGGTCGGCCGCTACGTCGAGGACTGCGCGCGGGTGCTGGATGAACTCACGGCCGCGGACGCGCGCCCGATCCTGGTCGGCGGGACGGGGCTCTACTTCAAGGCGCTGACGGAAGGCCTGTCCGACATGCCGGCGGTGCCGGACGCCGTGCGCGAACGTGTCCGCCGCGATGCCGAGGGCCGGCCGACGCCTGAGCTCCACGCGGATCTGGCGCGGATCGACCCGCTCGCGGCCGGGCGGCTCAGGCCGAGCGACCGGTTGCGGGTGCTGCGCGCGCTGGAGGTCTTCGCGGCGACCGGGCGCTCCGCCCTGTCCTTCCATGACGCGCGCCGGCCGGGTCCGCTGACCGGGCGTCCGACGCTGCGGATCGTGCTCCACCCCGAGCGCGACGAGGTCCGGGCCCGTATCGATGCGCGCTTCGCCGTGATGATCCGGGAGGGAGGGCTGGAAGAGGTCTCGGCTCTCGCTGCACGCGCGCTGAACCCTGCGCTGCCCGTCATGCGCGCGCACGGGGTGCCGGGGCTGCTCGCCCATCTCAGGGGCGAGACCACCCTGGCGGACGCCGTGGAACGAGGACAGCGCGACACCCGCGCCTACGCGAAGCGCCAGTTCACCTGGGCCCGCACGCAGATGCGGGACTGGCGCGCGGTGCCGCCCGAGGCGGCCTTCTCGGCCGCCCTGGAGGCGCTCCGCGAGGTAAGCTGATCCTACGCGTCGACGAGAACGAGGTCGGTTGCCAGCGCCGGCTCGACCGCGCGCAGACGGTAGATCGGGACCGGCTCGGGGATGCCGTCGAGCGGGTGGCGACCGATGAGTTCCGGGTCGCCCCAGAGGTGTTCCGCGAAGGCGCGCGACATCAGGATCGGCTCGCCCAGGACCTTGTTCATGGTGGCGATGCGGCTCGCGAGGTTCACGTCGGGCCCGATCACCGTGAAGTCGAGCCGGACGCCCGACCCGACATTGCCGTAGGCGGCCTCCCCGTGGTGGAGCGCGATGCCGGCCTCGATCCGCGTCGGAAACGTGCCGGCGCGGTTCGCCGCGTCGAGCTTGACGAGGCCCTGTACGGCGGCGTTCAGGGCCGATTGCGCGGTGCCGCCCGTATCGTCGCCCTGGTCCCGGAAGATCGCCAGGAGCCCGTCGCCCATATATTTCAGCACCTCGCCGCCCTCCTGCTCGATCGGCGGGACCAGGCAGTCGAAGAAGTCGTTGAGGAGCTCGACCGCGGCCTCCGGCGAGAGCGCCGATGTGATGCGCGTGTAGGAGCGCATATCCGCGAAGAGGATCGCGGAGCGGATGCGGCTCACCTGGCCGCGCCGGATGCGGCCCGCGAGGATCGCGCGGTGCGGCTCGTCGCCCACATAGATGCGCAGCACGTTGTTGAGGCGCTGGTTCAGCGCCCGCACCTCCATCGAGGCCGCGATCGTGGGCAGGACGAAGCGCAGGATCGAGAGCGCGCGCGGGTCGAACCCGCCCGGCGTGTAGGTCGTGAAGGTGAGGCCGTTCTCGCTGCCGTTGGTGAAGCGCACCGGGATGCAGACGTAATGCTTGTAGCCGGCGGCCTTCAGCTCAGGCACGATCCCGAAGGCGTCGTCGGGCGTGTTCGGAAGATCGAGCACCAGCCACTCGCCCGTCCGGTGCGCGTAGGCGAAGGGCGAGCGGCTGTAGGCGAGGTCGCGCTGCTCGTGCGGGAAGAGGCGGAAGCTCGACCCGTCCTCCTTCGTCCACATGCGGCCGACACCGGAATATTCCGAGTGCAGGGCCTCGATCGCGGTCGTCACGCGATCAACCGGAACGCCGAGAGCCGCGAGCCGCTCCGCGAGGCCCGGAAGCATGACCGTATAGGTCTCGTCACGCGCCGCCTCGCCGAGCAGCCAATCTCTCAGTCTCAAGAGGTCCGGCAGGAGGGCGGGATCGAGCCCAAAGATCTCAGATCCGTCGCCGTCCGCGGTGGGCAGGGAATGAGCTTCGGACGGCGTGGCATGCAGCATAGACCTAAGTTGGGTGCAGCGGGGGACCGGCGCAAGCTTGGCCGGCAAGCTTTGCCGCAAGCTCGGCTGGAACGAGTCGCGCCGGACTGCCGTTGAGTCGCGTTCCCGAGTTGCGTGAGGAATTTCCCGATGGCGCCGCGATCCAACTGGAAGGGCTATCTCAAGCTCTCGCTCGTCTCCTGCCCGGTCCAGCTCTTCCCGGCGACGACCACGAAGGAGAAGGTCGCGTTCCACCTCCTGCACCGCGAGACGGGCAACCGCCTGAAGCGCAAACTCATCGATCCCGACACGGACGAGACGGTCGAGGCCGAGGACCAGGTTCGCGGCTACCAGGTCTCGAAGACCGAGTACGTGCTCGTCGAGGACGAGGAGATCGAGAGCGTGGCGATCGAGTCGAGCCACACGATCGACATCGAGACCTTCGTGCCGCGCTCCGAGATCGACGAGGCGTATCTCGACACGCCTTATTATCTGGCGCCGGACGGCAAGCTCGGCGAGGAGGCGTTCGGGGTGATCCGCGAGGCGATGCGCGACAAGCAGGTCGTGGGCATCGGGCGCGTCGTGCTCTACCGGCGCGAGAGGCCGATCCTGCTCGAGCCACGCGGCAACGGCCTCGTGGCGACGACGCTCCGCTACGCCTACGAGGTGCGGGACGACGCGGACTACTTCGGCGACATCGAGGATGCGCCGGTCGCGGACGAGATGCTCGATCTCGCGACCCATATCATCTCGAAGAAGATGGCGCATTTCGACCCGAAGCGGTTCGAGGACCGCTACCAGGACGCGCTGCTCGAGCTCATCAAGGCGAAACAGCATCACCAGCCCGTCTCGGCCGCGAAGCCGGCTCAGAAGAGCGGCAACGTCGTCAGCCTCATGGACGCGCTGAGACGGAGCATCGCGGCCGATCCGGCCTCGACCAAGGATACCTCGCAAGAGGAGTCGGCCAAACCCGAGCGCGCGAAAGCCGCCAAGGCCGGGGCGGACGACAAGGCGGCAGCCAAACCCAAGCCGGCCGAGTCCAAGCCCGCCGCCAAGCCGCACAGCACGGCGCGGCGTGAGCCCGCCGCCAAGGCGGCGCGTGCCCCGCGGCTCAAGAAAGCCGGGTGATCACTCCGTGATCGCCCCGTAGACGAGTTGGCGCATCACGCGCCGGTAATGCTCGCGGCGCGACGGCGCCTGCGCCATGAAGAGTGCGTAGATCCCTTGCGCCGGGTCGACCCAGAAATGGGTGCCCGCGAGCCCGGTCCAGAAATAATCGCCCGCCGAACCCGGATAGGGCGAGACGCCCGCGACGCGTCGGACCGCGAAGCCGAGCCCGAATCCGTAGCCCTCCGGCAGGAGGTCGCCCGGAGCGATCGCGATCTCGGGCCCGAGGTGGTCGGCCGTCATATAAGCGATCGTGCGCGGCGAGAGGAGCCGAGTGCCGTCGAGCACCCCGCCCGAGGCCAGCATGTGCAGGAAGCGCGCGTAGTCCGGCGCAGTGGAGGCGAGGCCCCCGCCACCGTTCTCCTGCGCGGTCGGCTGGCGAAGATCGAGCAGCGCCACCGGCTCGCCCGTCTCGGGATCGGTCGGGAAGGGCTCCGCGATGCGGGCGTGGAACGCCTCCGGCACGTGGAACGCGGTCTCCATCATGCCGAGCGGCTCGAAGACGTTCCGGGCGAGGTGCTCGCCCAGCGCCAGCCCGCCCACGACCTCGATCACGCGGCCGAGGATGTCGACCGAGCGCCCGTAATCCCAGCGCGTGCCGGGTTGGACGGCGAGTGGGAGGGTCGCCAGCACGTCCGCCTGCTCGGCGTTGGTGCGGCTGCGCCGGCCGATCTTGGCGTCCGTGTAGAGGCGGGAGACCGGGTCCGTCTCGACCCATTCGTAGATCAGGCCGGAGGTGTGACGGAGCAGGTCCTGGATCGTCACCGGACGCACGGGCGGGCGACGCGTCCCGCCTTCCAGCACCTCCACGTCCGCGAAGCCTGGCACGAAGGCGGAGAGCGGGTCGGCCAGCGTCAGCCGGCCCTCCTCGACCAGCATCATGAGGGCGACGGACACGACCGGCTTCGTCATCGAGTAGATGCGGAAGATCGCGTCGCGCGCCATCTCGCGCCCCGTCGCGGGGTCCTGTACGCCGTGCGTCTTGAAGTGCACGACCCGGCCGTGCCGCGCGACGAGCGTCACGGCGCCCGGCAGGAGCCCGGCCGCGATATCGGCCCCGAGCCGCTCGCCGATGCGCGCGAGGCGCTCACGCGACATGCCGACGTCTTCAGGCTTTGCCCAGGCGATCGTATCGGACATCGGAGGGTCTCCGGTCATTCGCGGATCATGCGGGGGCGCCCGCCGGGTAGAGGCCGGGCCGCCGGCCGGCGAGGAGGAACGCCACAATGGCGCCGTTCACCAGGTTGAACGCGAGGCCGTTGAGGAAGGCCGCCCGGTAGGAGCCGGTCATGTCGAAGATCACCCCCGACATCCAGCCGCCGATCGCCATGCCGAAAAGCGTCGCCATGATGCAGAGCCCCACACGCCGGCCGGCCTCGCGCGCGGGGAAATACTCGCGCACGATGATCGCGTAGGAGGGCACGATGCCGCCCTGGAACAGGCCGAAGAGCCCCGAGATCACGTAGAGCGACGCGAGCCCGTCGAACAGCGTGTAGAGGAAGAGCGCCGCCCCTTGCAGGACCGAGCCGAGGAGCAGCGTCGGCAACCCGCCGATCCGGTCGGCCAGGAACCCGGACCCGATCCGCGACACGATGCCCAGCGCCAGCATGAGGGAGAGCATCTCGGCCCCGTGCGCGACCCCGTAGCCGAGGTCGCCGCAATAAGCCACGATATGGACCTGCGGCATCGCCATCGCGACGCAGCAGCACAGTCCCGCCA
>CAHJXE010000218.1 GCA_903644085.1 Hyphomicrobiales bacterium | reverse complement strand
GGCGACGGGTGCTTCGTGCCGTATCTCTGGCCGCACTGGGTGCGCACGGGCGAGACCTACTCGATCTCCATGGCGATGACCTGGAAATCGGCCGCGGTGCGGCGCTCGAACAAGGTGCTGTTCGTGAACGGCATGCTGCGCAAGTGGGGCCTGCCCCAGGCGCCGGTCGGCCGTCATCCCGCCCTCGATTGGGCGAAGGCCGCCGCCTACACGGCGCTCCGCGCCCCGCTCGAGCCGCTGCGCCGGAGCGAGCGCATGCGCGGGATGCTCCGCAGCCTGCTCTTCGGCAGGGGCGCGAACTACTACCTCGTCAGCCGCAAGGGCTGACCGAGGCCGGGGCCATGCTGGACGGGCGGGGGACGAGGCGCTAAGGCCGACGCCCCTCCGGCATCTCCCGCCCATGTCCGACCAGCGCCTCTCCCTGTCCAAAGACCGGATCCAGATCCTTCTCCTCGAAGGCATCAACGATTCCGCGGTCGATATCCTGCGCGCCGCCGGGTACTCGCAGATCGAGCGCCTGCCCAAGGCTCTCGCGCCTGACGACCTGAAGGCGCGGCTGCCGGGCGTGCACATTCTCGGCATCCGCTCGCGCAGCGAACTCACCGATGAGATCTTCGCGGCGGCCACCCGCCTCGTCGCGGTCGGGTGCTTCTCCGTCGGCACGAACCAGGTCGATCTGGGCGCCGCCGCGCGGCGCGGCATCCCGGTCTTCAACGCACCCTTCTCGAACACGCGCTCGGTCGCCGAACTCGTGATCGGCGAGATCGTCATGCTGATGCGCCGCGTCGGGCCGCGCTCCAACGCCGCCCATGCGGGGCGCTGGGACAAGTCGGCCACGAACAGCCACGAGCTGCGCGGCAAGACGCTCGGGATCGTCGGCTACGGCAATATCGGGAGCCAACTCTCGAGCCTCGCCGAAGCGATGGGGATGCGGGTCGTCTTCTACGACCACACCGACCGGCTCCAGCGCGGCAACACGGTCTCGGCCGAGACGCTGGACGAGTTGCTCGCGGAGAGCGACGTCGTGACGCTCCACGTGCCCGAGACGCCCGCGACCCACCGCATGATGGGCGAGCGCGAGATCCGCACGATGAAGCCCGGCGCGTACCTCATCAACAACTCGCGCGGCACCGTGGTCGACCTCGATGCGCTGGCACGCGCGCTCGGGGACGGTCACCTGCGCGGGGCCGCGATCGACGTGTTTCCCGAGGAGCCGGCCTCGAACGCCGACCCGTTCACGACGCCGCTCCAGGGCCTCGACAACGTCATCCTGACGCCGCATGTCGGCGGCTCGACCGAGGAGGCGCAGGAGCGCATCGGGTCCGAGGTCGCGCGAAAGCTCGCCGACTATTCCGATACCGGCACGACGGTCGGGGCCGTGAATTTTCCGCAGGTGCAGTTGCCGCCCCGCCCGACGGGCACGCGCTTCATGCAGGTGCAGCAGAACGCGCCCGGCATGCTGGGGCGCCTCAACGACATCTTCGCCCGACGCGGCGTCAACATCGCGGCCCAGTATTACCAGACCGACGGCGAGATCGGCTACGTGGTGGTGGAGGCCGACGAGATCGGCGCGCGCGCCGAGGCGATCCTCGACGAGATCAGGTCGCTCGACGGCACGATCCGTGCGCGCATCCTCTACGAGCGCATCTGACATTTTCCTCACTTGATCATCTTATAGATTGATCACAGGATCACACTCGTAATTTTACTTAGTACTTTAAGTTAAGCGAGAACGATGCTGTTGAGTTATTTTTAAGCCGGACACGCGATATTGAAAGTGTTGTCCAGGCATAAATGATGAGCATCAAGTTCCGGATCTTCGGTGGGTTCATCGCCATCTTGTTCCTGACCGTCTGCGTGGCGGGTGTCGCGTGGCGGAGTCTCGATACCTACGCGGGAGGTGCGCAGACCGCGACCGCCGCCCAGAAGCTCGCGAGCGAGAGCGGCAGGCTCGCACTCGTCGCGCTCCACGAGGATTCGGTCAGCGATCCGTCCGCGATCCGGGCCGTGGTGGATCGCGTCGAGGGTGCCATCGGACAGCTCGCAGCCTCGGGCACGGACGACCCGGCCGTGTCCGGCGCGATCGAACCTCTTCGGGCATCGCTCCGGGCTTTCGCCGGCGAAGCCAAGATCCTGGGCGAACGGCACGCCACGAAACTCCGCCTTCAGGAAGCTCACCGCAAGCTCGTCGAGCAGTTCCAGACCATCTCGCAAGCGATCGGGCGCGCGCAGAAGACGAACCTGGACCAGACCGCCGCAGAGCTCGACGCCAGCATCGCCCAGCAGGCCGAGCTCTCGAACGTGTCGTCCCTTGCGGCGCAAGCGACGCGGATCACCTACGAGTTGCGGTTGCTGGAGGCGATGATCGTCCGCGAGCCGGACGGCATCGACAAGGCGCAACGTCAAACGAAGATCCTGAAGGTGGTACTCTCGCGGCTCGCCGCAACTCCTTCCCTCAGCGAGAGCGCGAAAGCGGTTATCGTAGACGTAGGACGCTACGGCGCGATCGTGACGGATATCGCGAGTGGCCTAAGCGTGCCGACCGAGCTCTTCGACATCTCCGCCGAGATCCAGAGCGGGCTGGGGAAACTCGATGGCCAGATCCTCAATCTCGCGAGTTCCATCCGCACGCGCATGCAGGACGCGCGGGACCACATGGCGAGGGCCGTCGAACTCCTGGCGACGAGCGCGGGGGCGACGGTCGCCGCACGCACCGCCGAAGTCGAGGAACTGGAGTTGTTTCGCACCGGCTCCGAGGCGAACGCGAAAAGCATGGACGCGGCCGCCGCGACGCTCTTCGACGCGGCCCAGGACATCTCGTTCAAGGTCGACAACGCCGAATCGGCGCGCGTCATCGGTGATCTCCTCGCGCAGATCAAAGGCTACCGCGCGAGCATCCCGGACATCCTCGCGTCCGATCGTGCGGAGCGGGCAAGCCGCGCGGCGATCACCCGCACCACGGACAGCCTTTCCGCTCAGGCGCGCGGGATCGGAGACGCACAACTCGCCCAGATGGATAGCCGGCTCGGAAAGTCGCTCTGGCTCCTCGGAGGCGGGGTCGCGCTCGCCCTCACATTGGGAATCATGCTGTCGCTCGTCATCGGCCGCAGCATCACCAAGCCCGTCCTCGGCCTCGTGACCTCGATGCGCCGGCTCGCTGCCGGCGACCTCACGGTCGACCTCTCGGGCCGGGCGCGACGCGACGAGGTCGGGCAGATGATCGGTGCCGTCTCGACCTTCAAGGACGCGGCCGTCGAGACGATTCGCGTCGAGGCGGAGGTCGCCGAGCAACGGCGTCAGGCGGAGACCGAGCGGGCCGCGAACGAGTCCGCGCGAGGCCGCGCCGCCGCCGAGCAGGCGCGCGTCGTCGATGGTCTGGCGTCGGGGCTCGAGCGTCTCTCGGCCGGTGACTTGACGTACCGGCTGACGGAGGCCTTCGCGCCCGACTACGAGAAGCTGCGGGGCGATTTCAACGCCGCCGTCGGGTCGCTCCAGTCCACGATGCGCACGATCGCCACGACCGCCGGGGGCATCCGGTCGAACACGGGCGAGATCTCTCAGGCGGCGGACGACCTGTCGCGGCGCACCGAGCAGCAGGCGGCCTCGCTGGAGGAGACCGCGGCGGCGCTCGACGAGATCACCGCGACCGTGAACAAGACCGCCGAGGGCGCGAGCCACGCGCGCGGCGTCGTGGCGAACGCAAAGAACGAAGCCGGACGATCGGGCGAGATCGTGCGGCGCGCGATCACAGCGATGGGCGAGATCGAACGATCCTCCGGCGAGATCGCGCAGATCATCGGGGTGATCGACGAGATCGCGTTCCAGACGAATCTCTTGGCGCTGAACGCGGGCGTCGAGGCGGCGCGTGCCGGCGAGGCGGGCCGGGGCTTCGCGGTGGTGGCCTCCGAAGTCCGGGCGCTGGCGCAGCGCTCGGCCGAGGCCGCGAAGGACATCAAGGTGCTGATCCGATCCTCCGGCACCCAGGTCGGAACCGGCGTGCAGCTCGTCGGCGAGGCCGGCGACGTCCTGACCCGCATCGCCGGGCATGTCGAGGAGATCAACGACATCGTGGGAGAGATCGCGGCATCCGCGAGGGAGCAGGCGACGGGACTCGCGGAGGTGAATACCGCGGTCAACCAGATGGACCAGATGACTCAAGCGAATGCCGCGATGACGGAGCAGTCGACGGCCGCGAGCCACTCGCTCGCGGCGGAGGCCGAGGAGCTGGACGGGCTGGTCGGCAAGTTCGCGCTCGGCGGCGACGCGACGAGGCGTGCCACGGACCGCGTCGTCCAGATGCCGCCCTCACGCGATCATCGAGCTCGGCCACAGCTCCGGAGCGGAGGAGCGGCGCTGTCCATCCGCCCGGCAAACGACGAGTGGGAGGAGTTCTGATCGCGGACGACGCCTATCTCGGCAGCACGCTGTCGCCCATGAGCGCGACGTCGATCGCGCGGGCCGCCTGCCGGCCCTCGCGGATGGCCCAGACCACCAGCGACTGGCCCCGGCGCATGTCGCCCGCGACGTAGACCTTCTGGCGCGAGGTCAGGTAATCCTGGTCGTTCGCCTGGACATTGCCGCGCCGGTCGAGCGCGAATCCGCCCTCGTGCACCAGCCCCTCGGCCTTCGCGCCCGCGAAGCCGATCGCCATGAACACGAGGTCGGCCTTCAGCACGAATTCCGAGCCCGGCACGGGCTGGCGGCGCTCGTCTACGCGCGCGCAGATGACCCCCGTGGCGCGCCCCTTCCGGCCCTCGATCCCGAGCGTCACGGTCTGGAACTCGCGCTCGGCGCCCTCCGCCTGACTCGACGAGGTGCGCATCTTGGTCGGCCAATAGGGCCACACGGTCAGCTTGTCCTCGCGCTCGGGCGGCTTCAGGCGAATGTCGAGCTGAGTCACGGAGAGCGCGCCCTGCCGGAACGAGGTGCCGACGCAATCCGACGCGGTGTCACCGCCGCCGATCACCACGACGTGCTTGCCGGCTGCGTAGATCGGCTCGCCGGACCACCCGCCCTCGCCGCCGACGCGCCGGTTCTGCTGGACGAGAAACGGCATCGCGTAATGGACGCCGGGCAGGTCCTGGCCGGGCAGTTGCGGGTCGCGCGGCACCTCGGCGCCGCCCGCGATCATCACGGCGTCGAACGCCTCCTCGATCGAGTCGAGCGTGCGGTGCCGCCCGATCTCGACGCCGTAATGGAAGGTGACGCCCTCCGCCTCCATCTGCACGACGCGGCGATCGATATGGACCTTCTCCATCTTGAAGTCCGGGATGCCGTAGCGCAGCAGCCCGCCCGCCCGCGCGTCGCGCTCGAAGACGTGGACCTCGTGTCCGACCCGCGCGAGCTGTTGCGCGCCCGCGAGCCCGGCGGGCCCCGAGCCGATCACCGCGACGCGCTTGCCCGTCCGGATCGCGGCCGGCTCCGGCTGGATCCAGCCCGCACTCCACGCCTTGTCGGCGATCGCCTGCTCGATCGTCTTGATCGTGACGGGCGCGTTCTCGAGGTTGAGGGTGCAGGCCTCCTCGCAGGGGGCCGGGCAGATGCGCCCGGTGAATTCGGGGAAGTTGTTCGTGGAATGGAGGTTGCGCGAGGCCTCCTCCCAGTCCTTCTGGTAGACGAGCTCGTTCCAGTCCGGGATCTGGTTGTGGACCGGACACCCGGTCGGCCCATGGCAGAACGGGATGCCGCAATCCATGCAGCGCGCCGCCTGCTTGCCGAGGTCGCCCTCGTCCAGCGGCAGCGTGAACTCGCGGAAGTGCCGGACCCGCTCGCCCGCGAGCTGGTACTTCTGCTCTTGGCGATCGTATTCGAGAAATCCCGTGACCTTGCCCAT
>CAHJXE010000217.1 GCA_903644085.1 Hyphomicrobiales bacterium | reverse complement strand
CTCCAGGATCGACATCAGGCCGAAGATCAGCCCCACATGAATGAGGAGCGCGATGTTCGCGAAGAACCCGAACACGCCGTAGGTGGCGAACATAAAGATCACCACGAAGCCCGCCGCCACGTAGGTGGCGAGCTTGCCGGCCTCGATCGAGTCGCGCCCGAGGCCCGGCCCGACGGTGCGCCGCTCGACGATCGTGAGCTTCGCGGGCAGCGCGCCCGAGCGCAGCAGGACGGAGAGGTCGTTCGCCTGCTGCACCGTGAAGCGGCCGGAGATCTGCCCCTGCCCGCCGGTGATCGGCTGCAGGATGCGCGGCGCGGAGATGACCTCCTGGTCGAGCACGATCGCGAGCGGGCGGCCGACGTTCTGCGTCGTCGCCTCGCCGAAGCGGGACGCGCCGCGCAGATTGAAGCGGAAGTTGACGATCGGCTCGTTCGTGCGGCTGTCGAAGCCCGGCGTCGCGTCGGTCAGGTCGCCGCCATCCACGATCACGCGCCGCTCGACCGGCACGCGCTGGCCGCCCGAATCGCGCGACGGCAGCTGCTCGGCGTCGCTCGTGCCCGCGTCGCCGAGCAGGCGGAACTCGAGCTTCGCGGTCTTGCCGAGGATCTCCTCGAGCCGCGACGGGTCCTGGAGACCCGGCACCTGGACGAGGATGCGGTCCGCACCCTGGCGCTGGATCGACGGCTCGGTCGTACCGAGCTGGTCGACGCGGCGGCGGATCACCTCGATCGACTGGTCGACCGCCCGACGCACGCGGTCGGTCACGCCCTGCTCGCTGAAGTTGAGCTGGATCAGGCCGTCGGGATTCTCGACGACGTTGAGCGTCTGGGCGCCGGTCTGGCCGAGGATGGCGTTCGAGATCGGCTGCGAGAGCTCGCGCAGCTTCGGCAGCAGCCGCGCGCGGGCGGCCGGATCGGAGACGCGGATCTGCGCGCCGCGCGACGTGATCTGGATGCCGCCCTCCAGCGCGACGCCGGTCTCGCGCAGGATGCGGCGCACGTCGTCGCGCAAGGTCAGGCCCTGGCTGCGCACGAGATCGTTCTGGTCGACCTCGAGCAGGATATGCGAGCCGCCCTGAAGGTCGAGCCCGAGCACGATCGCGCGGCTCGGCACGAGCCAGGACGGCACCCAGGATGGCACGGCCGCGAGGTAGGCCTGCCGCTCGTCGCGCGACATCAGGCTCGGCACCGCGAGCAGGAGCCCGATCAGCACCGCGCCCAGCGTCACCGCGATCTTGGTCTTCGAGAACCGGAGCATTCGCGCCGCGCCTTTACGTTGCCGCCGTCACGCCTTGACCGGCTCGCCCTTGGAGCGAACCTCGCTGATCATGGCCCGCATGAGCCGGACGCGCACGCCCTCCGCGATCTCGACCTCGATCTCCGGGTCCTCCGTCACCTTGGTGACGCGCCCGACGATCCCACCCGTGCTGACCACCGTGTCGCCGCGGCGCACCGCCTTGATCATGTCCTGGTGGTCGCGCGCCTTGCGCTGCTGCGGCCGGATGATGAGGAACCACATGATCACGAAGATCAGGATGAACGGCACGAACTGGATGATCACGTCGGTCGACGGCATCATCGACGACGTCCCTTGCGCGAAGGCTGGGGTAATCAACACGTGACTCCTTGGGACATGGGCGCGTAGACTTGGGGCGCGACGGCACGGCCGACGCCGTGCGGACCGAAGCTGCCGGTCTTATAGTGATGGTGGGCACGCGTGCAAAGACGGCGTGCAACCGATGCTACTCGGCAATCGGACACACGTCATCCAGGTCGATCAAACGGCTGCGGTTCGTCGCCGCTCGTAGGTCTTGCTCGGGAGCGGCCGAAGCCGCTTACCTCTTCCCGTGGGGGAGAGATCGAGCGCCGCGAAGCGGCGCCGGATGAAGCGCCTCAGCCGGAGAACGCTCGTCCCCCTCACCCTGCCCTTTCCCCGCCGGGGAGAGGGTTCCCCGCGCTAGACTTACGCGGGCCATGGCTTCAGCGAACACGTCCTCGTACTCCACGACGACCCGCTCCGGATCGAGCCGCGCCAGTCGCTCGCGGAAGCCGGATTCGGGCAGCGCGCGGTCGGCGCGATCCGCCATGCGCGCCGCCATGACGCGGGCGAGGTCGGCCGGGTCGTCCGGGTCGACGAGCCAGCCGGTCACGCCCTCGTCGATCTCCTCAGGGATTCCGCCCGCGCGCGAACCGATCACGGGCACGCCATGCATGAAGGCCTCGAAGGTGACGCGCGGCTGGGGATCCGGCCAGATCGAGGGCACGACCAGGATGTCGAGCCGGGGGAACACCTCGGCGGCCGGCGTCCAGCCGAGGAAGCGCACGTTCGCCGGAGCAGCCGCCTTAAGTGCCGCCACGTAGTCCGCGTCGCCCGTCCCGGCGACGTCGAGCGTCCAGCCATCGGGGGCTAAGCGCTTCACGGCCTCGATCAGGACATGCGCGCCTTTGTCGGCGATGAGCCGCCCGAAATAGCCCAGCCGCAGCGGGCCGGGTCCGGCGGCGGGCCGCAGGTGCATCGCGAGGTCGGTGAAGATGTTCGGCAGCACGGCGCGGCGCGCATCGGGGAAGAACCCCCAGGCGAGATGGCGCTCCAGCGTGAACCGGCTGACGCCGACCACCGTGTCGACGAGCTGCGACAGGCGCTTGCGCGGCACCGTCAGCGCCCGGCACGCGCCGCACGGCGTCTCGCAGAGATGGCCGTCGCGGAAGCCCGAGCCGCGCGGGCACATGGTGCCGTATTCGTGCAGGTAGTGGACGACCGGCAGCCCGCGCCGCGCCGCCTCGCGCCAGACGAGCTGGGATAGCCCGACCAGCGCGTGGGTGTTCACGAGGTCAGGCTTCTCGCGGTCGAGGATGCGCCCGAAGGCCGACGCCATCCAGGGGTTCCTCCCGTCGAGCGCGTGCCAGGCGAGGCGCAAGGGCGCGGGTCGCGTCGCGCCGTCGAAGCCGAAATAGAGGTTGCGGTTGGGCAGCGCGTAGACCCGGACGCCCCCGTCGAGACTTTCCACAAGATCCGCGCCGGCGTGGTGGACGACGAGCGCGACCTCGTGGCCGCGCCGCACGAGCGCGTGCGCGAGGTCGAGCGCCGCCGCCTCGGCCCCGCCCTTGATCGTCGCCGGGTGCCCGGTATTGGCGAGCAGGATGCGCATCGGCGGACGCTCGCACGACCCGGGTTAGCGGCGGCTGAAGACCACGCGGCCATGTCGCCGCGGAGCGCATGAAAAAGCCGCCCCGGAGACCGGGGCGGCTCGTATCATCGAACTGTCGTTCGCCGTTACGGCATCTCGACCTTGTCGATGACGTGGATCACGCCGTTCGACTGCATGACGTTCGCGGTCGTGATGCGGGCCGTGTTGCCCTTGGTGTCGGCCACGTAGAGGCTGCGGCCCTTCACGATCACCGCGAGGGTGTCGCCCTCGGCGGTCTTCAGGTCGGCCTGCCCGCCGTTCTTCTTGGCGAGCGCCATCAGGTCCTTGGACGTGTAGGTGCCGGGCACCACGTGGTAGGTCAGGATCTTGGTCAGCGTCGCCTTGTTCTCGGGCTTCACGAGCGTCTCGACCGTGCCGGCCGGGAGCTTGGCGAAAGCGGCGTTCGTGGGCGCGAACACCGTGAACGGGCCGGGGCCGGACAGCGTGTCGACGAGGCCGGCTGCCTTCACTGCGGCGACGAGCGTCGTGTGGTCCTTGGAGTTGACCGCGTTCTCGACGATGTTCTTCGTCTCGTACATCGGCGCGCCGCCGACGTTCGGGTTCTTGGCGAGCGCCGGGGCGGAGACGCCCGCGACGAGGGCGACCGCGAGGGCCGCGCGGTGGATCATCTTCGTCTGGATCATATCGATGCTTCCTGTGTTCGTGGTTTACACACGACTTTAGGTACGGACGCCCGACGCCGAAGGTTTCGCCGGAGGTTCGATTCATCGTCTGCTCGGGCGGATGACAGACTGCATCGCCTTGCCTACAAGGGCGTCCTCAGGATTTGGGCATCCTCCCAAGATCTGATCTCCCCTCCTTTGGAGCCGTCATGAAGGCCCGCATCACCGTGACCTTGAAGGCCGGCATTCTCGACCCGCAGGGCAAAGCCATCGAGGGCGCGTTGACCTCGCTCGGCCTCGAGGGCGTCGCGAGCGTCCGGCAGGGGAAGGTCTTCGACGTCGAGTTCGACGGTGCGACCGAGGCGGCCGACGAGGTCCTGAGATCGGCCTGCGACCGCCTGCTCGCGAACACCGTCGTCGAGAACTACCAGATCGTCTGGGACGAGGGCTCCGCTCCCACGATGGCTCCCGCGCCCGGCACGGCCTCGCCCGGCGCCATGCAGGAGGCGGCGGCGGATGCAGACATGCCGCTCGAAGGCAACCTGTGAGGGCCTCCTCGTGAAGGCCGCGGTCGTCACCTTCCCGGGCTCGAACCGCGACGGCGACGTCGCGCGGGCCTTGCGCTGGTCGGGCGCGGAGGTCGAGGCCGTGTGGCACGCCGAGACCGCGCTGCCGGGCGGCACGGACCTCGTGGTTCTGCCGGGCGGGTTCTCCTACGGCGACTACCTGCGTTGCGGGGCGATCGCCGCGCGGGCGGGTATCGCGGACGCCGTGCGCGCCCACGCCCGGCGGGGCGGGCTGGTGCTCGGCATCTGCAACGGGTTCCAGATCCTGTGCGAGATGGGGCTGTTGCCGGGCGTGCTGATGCGCAATGTCGGCCTGCGCTTCATCTGCCACCGCCAGCACGTGCGGGTGGAGCGCGCCGACACCGCTTTCACACGGGGCTACGCCCTGCACCAGCCCATCCACATCTGCGTGGCGCATGGCGAGGGGAACTACACCGCCGACCCCGAGACGCTGGCGCGGCTCGAAGGCGAGGGCCGGGTCGCGTTCCGCTATAGCGACGCGGTGGGCGTCCTCGCCGAGAACGCCAACGTGAACGGCTCGCGGAACGCCATCGCGGGGATCTACTCCGCCGGACTCAACGTGCTCGGCCTGATGCCGCACCCGGAGAATTTCGTCGACCCGCTGGTCGGGGGGATCGACGGCAAGGCGATGTTCGACGGCTTGGTGGGGCGGCTGGCGGCCTGAGCGGCAGCTGATGAAGCTCGTAGGCGGGGCGCGGGGTACCTTTCCCCGAGGGGAGAGGTCGAGTCGGCGAAGCCGGCCGGGTGAGGGGGAGCGCCCTCTCCGGAGACGTCGTAACCCCTCACCCTACCCTCTCCCACTGGGAGAGGGTTCCCGCGCTCAGTCCGGCTAGAACCGCCCGACTCAGGTGGGTGGCACGCTCATCCCCTTGTCGGGGCTGCGCCGCGCGCGAAACTCCGAGATGCTGCGCACGTTCGGCGCGGCGGCCGCGATGTCGGGGCGCTGCAGGGCGCGCCGGAACTCGTCGCGGCGCTCGTGAATCGACGCGATGACCGGTCCGGTCGCGATCCCGATCTCGACGAGCACCGCCTCCGAGAGCTGGAGGCTCGCCTCGATCGTCTCCGGCACCGCGTCGTTGACGCCGAGCCCGTAGAGCTCGCGGGCGTGGCGGGCGTCTCGCGCGCGCGCCACGATCGTGATGTCCGGCCGCCAGCGCCTTGCGATCTCGACGATCGTCTGCACCTGCGCGGCGCCGTCGAGGGTCACGACCAGCGCCCGCGCGGTCTCGATGCCGCAGGCGCGCAGGAACATGGGCGACGTCGAATCGCCCACGTAGACGGGGCGCCCGGCCTCGCGCTGCGCGGCGACGAGCGCCGGGTTCGCGTCGATCGCGAGGTAAGGTACGCCGTGCCGGCCGAGCATCTCGCCGACGAGCTGTCCGACGCGCCCGAATCCCGCCACCACCACGACGCCCCCGGGCTCGGGCGGCGGCGGCTCCGGCTTCGCGCCCAG
>CAHJXE010000216.1 GCA_903644085.1 Hyphomicrobiales bacterium | reverse complement strand
TCGCTGCTGCCGGACGTCGTCGACTGCTCGGGCGAGTTCGGCACGAGCGAGCCCGACTTCCTGGGCGGCCCGATCGCGATCCGGGGCCTCGCGGGCGACCAGCAAGCCGCGACGGTCGGCCAGGCCTGTTTCGCGGAGGGGATGGTCAAGTCGACTTATGGGACCGGCTGCTTCGCGCTCCTCAACACGGGCGCCCGCGCCGTCCCGTACCGCTCGCGCCTCCTCACGACGATCGCCTACCAGCTCGGCGGCCGGCGCACCTACGCCCTCGAAGGCTCCATCTTCGTGGCGGGCGCCGCCGTGCAATGGCTTCGCGACGGGCTTGGCCTGATCTCGGCGGCCGCCCAGGCGGGCGCCCTCGCCGAGATCGCCGATCCCGGTCAAGACGTCGTCATGGTGCCGGCCTTCGTGGGCCTCGGCGCACCTCATTGGCGGCCGGATGTCAGGGGCGCGATCTTCGGCCTGACGCGGGCGACGGGACCGCGCGAACTCGCCCGCGCGGCGCTCGAGAGCGTGTGCTTCCAGACGGCCGACCTGCTGGTCGCCATGGCGGCCGACGCGGCCGAGCTCGGCGGGGCCGGGACGGTCCTGCGGGTCGATGGCGGGATGAGTGCGTCCGACTGGACGATGCAGCGCCTCGCCGACCTGATCGGCGCACCCGTCGACCGTCCCGGGATCGCCGAGACGACCGCGCTCGGCGCCGCCTACCTGGCGGGGCTCGCGATCGGGTTCTTCCCCGAGCCGTCGCGCTTCGCGCAGTCCTGGCGGCTGGAGCGTCGCTTCGCGCCCTCGCTCGATGCGGCCGAGCGGGAGCGCAAGCTCGCCGGATGGCGCCGCGCCGTCAGGGGTTTGCTGGCGAGCGCGGAGCCTTGAGGGGGCTCAGCGGCAGATCCGCCGGGGTCCCCACGGCGTCTCGCGGATCCAGCAGCGAACCGGCGGCGGGCCGTAGCCGCGGGGCGGGCCGTAATAGCCGCCGTAGCCGCCATACCCTCCGCCATAGGCGCCGTAGACCGGCGGCGGGGGCGGGCGGTAGCCGTCGCCATACCCGTAGCCGGGCCAGGGTTGGGCGGAGGCGGCTGCCGTCGTCAGGACCAGGACGACGCCGCCGAGCAGGATCTTGCGCATCTCACGTTCTCCTTCAGAACGACGCGATGATGGTCCTGCCGGGTTGAAGCGGGGCTGAAGCCGCGTTGCAGCGTTCGTTCATCTCCCGGCAACGGCGACGTCACCCGTCGATCATGTCGGTGATGATCCGGTTGAGCTGCGATCCGGGCTGGCCGAGCCCGTCGATGACGTCGAAATGGTTGGTGCCCGCGATGTCGACGAATTCGTGCGCGAGTTCGTCCCAATGTGACGCGAGTTCGCGCGATTGCCGGTGAAACTCGCCCGACTCGTCGCCCCCGACCACGAGGGTCAGCGGCGCGCGCGAGCGCCACGGTCGGCCCGCGAGGCTGAGCCGGTCCGCGCTCTCGGGATCGAGCCGGACCGCGTCGTTCATGGTGGTGTCGATCAGCGGCGCCAGCGCGAAGACGCCCGAGATGGGCACGACGCCGGCCAGCGGATTGGCGGGCAGGTCGTACTCGCTCCAATCCGTCGCGAGGTGGAGCGCCGACAGGTAGCCGCCCGCGGAATGGCCCGTCACCACGACCCGGGCCCGCTCCGCCTCGCTCAACGCCTCGCGCCACAGACGCGCGAAGGCGCGCCGGGTCGAGCCCGCGATGGCGTCGAGCGTGACGTCAGGGCAGAGCGGGTAGTTGAGGATCGCGACCGAGAGGCCCTGGCCGAGGAAGCCGTCCGCCACCCAGGAGAACACCTCCTTCGAGAAGGCGCGCCAGTAGCCGCCGTGGATGAACAGGACCGTGCCGCGCGGTTTCGCGGCGCGGAACAGGTCGATCAGCTCGCGCGGGTGCTCGCCATAGCGGATCTCGGTGGGCGGGTGCCGACGCCGCGTCTCGGCGGCGCGCTCGGGCCAGGCCTCGTAGATGCGGGGTGCGTCGGGCACGAGCAGCCGCGGATTGTACTCGCGCTCCGCCCAGTCGGCGTCGTCGGCAGATGTCATCGGATCCGGTTCCGGGACGGTGCTCGGGAGTGCTTGGTCGATACCCGACGATAGCGGGGTGCGCGCTGCCTGTCAGGTCGCGTGCGTCCGCGCTGCAGCGCATCACGATACCGACCTGTTGCCATCGGGGTACACCCGACCGGCGAATCGGCTGCTAGGCGGTTGATAATCATGATGATGTGTCGAGAGCTATGACGACCCGACGTGCCCTGCTCGCCATCTTGGCGGGTGCCCCGCTCGCAGCCTGCCAGAGCTTCCAGCAGGCCAATCTCAACCCGGCGCTGCCCGGCGGCGAGGCGGATGACAGCCGCTGGTTCATCGGCACCGTCAAGGACGAGCCGTTCGACTACTACACGGTCGACCGGAGCCTCCTGAAGCCCGAGCTCGCCCGCCAGACCGTCGCCTACACGGGCGGGCAGCGGCCCGGCACGGTGGTGGTCGACGTCGACCAGCGCTACCTCTACCTCGTCCAGGGCGACGGCCAGGCGCTCCGCTACGGGGTCGGCGTGGGCCGCCGCGGCTATTCCTGGAGGGGCGTCGCGCATATCGCCCGCAAGGCCAAGTGGCCGAGCTGGAACCCCACCGCCACGATGGTGCGACTCGGCCGCGCCCCGTCCGGCGGCCGGGAGGCGGGGCTCGAGAACCCGCTCGGCGCGCGCGCCATGTACCTCTACCAGGGCAATCGCGACACGATGTTCCGCATCCACGGCACGACCGAGCCGTGGTCGATCGGCGAGCAGATGTCGTCCGGCTGCATCCGCATGCTGAACGAGGACGTGGCGGACCTCTACGAGCGCGTGCCCGTCGGCGCGACGGTCGTGGTCCAGCGCAACGGCCGCGATCACGTCTGAGGAGCGGTTCGACCTCCGGAATCGACGCGCGGCCAATCCCTTGTCTTGAAGGCGGACGCGCGAGCCTTATATCGGTTCCGTCACGGGGAGGACGCTGTGTCGCGTGTCCGTCGCGCGCCAGCCGAAGTCCCCATTCCACTCACAGCCATGGGCCGGGTCGCCGTTGTCGGGGTCCGGCGGTCTGCTTGAACGATGAGGGATCCCATCCATGGGTAAGGTAATCGGTATCGACCTCGGCACCACCAATTCGTGCGTCGCGGTCATGGAAGGCTCGACCCCGAAGGTGATCGAGAACCAGGAAGGCGCGCGCACGACTCCGTCGATCGTCGCCTTCACGGATGACGGCGAGCGTCTCGTCGGACAGCCGGCCAAGCGCCAGGCGGTCACGAACCCGGACCGCACGTTCTTCGCCATCAAGCGGCTCATCGGCCGTCCCTACGACGACCCGATGACCCAGAAGGACAAGGGGCTCGTCCCCTACAAGATCGTCAGCGGCGGCGGGCGGGACGCCTGGGTCGAGGCCGACGGCAAGACCTATTCGCCCTCGCAGATCTCCGCCTTCACGCTCCAGAAGATGAAGGAGACGGCCGAGTCGTTCCTCGGTACGAGCGTCTCGCAGGCCGTCATCACGGTTCCGGCCTATTTCAACGACGCCCAGCGCCAGGCGACCAAGGACGCCGGCAAGATCGCGGGCCTCGAGGTGCTGCGCATCATCAACGAGCCGACCGCGGCCGCGCTCGCCTACGGGCTCGACAAGAAGTCGGCCGGCACGATCGCGGTCTACGACCTCGGCGGCGGCACCTTCGACGTCTCGGTCCTGGAGATCGGCGACGGCGTGTTCGAGGTGAAGTCGACGAACGGCGACACGTTCCTCGGCGGCGAGGACTTCGACAACCGCGTCGTCGAGTACCTGGCGGCCGAGTTCAAGAAGGAGCAGGGCATCGACCTGACGAAGGACAAGCTCGCCTTGCAGCGCCTCAAGGAGGCGGCCGAGAAGGCGAAGATCGAGCTCTCCTCCGCGACCCAGACCGACATCAACCTGCCCTACATCACGGCGGACGCCTCCGGGCCGAAGCACCTCGCGCTGAAGCTCAGTCGGGCGAAGTTCGAGAGCCTCGTGGACGACCTCGTGCAGCGCACGATGGAGCCCTGCCGCAAGGCGATGAAGGACGCGGGCCTGACCGCGGCCGAGATCGACGAGGTGGTGCTGGTCGGCGGCATGAGCCGCATGCCGAAGATCCAGGAGGTCGTGAAGGCGCTGTTCGGCAAGGAGCCCCACAAGGGCGTCAACCCGGACGAGGTCGTGGCGATCGGCGCGGCGATCCAGGCGGGCGTGCTCCAGGGCGACGTCAAGGACGTGCTGCTGCTAGACGTCACCCCGCTCTCGCTCGGCATCGAGACGCTGGGCGGCGTGTTCACGCGGCTCATCGACCGCAACACTACAATCCCGACGAAGAAGTCCCAGGTCTTCTCGACCGCGGAGGACAACCAGAACGCGGTCACCATCCGGGTCTTCCAGGGCGAGCGCGAGATGGCGGCCGACAACAAGATCCTCGGCCAGTTCGACCTGATGGGGATCCCGCCGGCACCGCGCGGCATGCCGCAGGTCGAGGTGACCTTCGACATCGACGCGAACGGCATCGTCAACGTCCAGGCCAAGGACAAGGCGACCGGCAAGGAGCAGGCGATCCGCATCCAGGCGTCCGGAGGTCTCTCCGAGAGCGACATCCAGCGCATGGTGAAGGAGGCCGAGTCGAACGCGGCCGACGACAAGAAGCGCCGCGAGCTCGTCGAGGCCAGGAACCAGGGCGAGGCCATGATCCACGCGACCGAGAAGTCGGTGGCGGAGCACGGCGACAAGGTGGGCGAGGGCGACAAGTCCGCGATCACGACCGCGATCGAGGCCTTGCGGTCTGCGCTCGGCACCGAGGACGTCGAGGCGATCAAGTCGCGCTCGAACGACGTGATGCAGGCCTCCATGAAGCTCGGCGAGGCGATGTACGCCGCCTCCCAGGCCGAGGGGGCGCCGGGCGGCGCGGCGAACGAGCCCGGAACGGCCGGCCACAAGGCCGACGACGTGGTCGACGCCGACTTCCAGGAAGTCGACGAGAAGAAGAAGCGGGCGTAACTGTCAGGCATGGGTAGGGCACGCAACTGCCCATGCCTCCTCGTTGCGGGGGCATGATCATGTTAGCCCTACCGTATCGCGCCCGTCGCGTGGCGGTCCTGTTCTCCTCGGCGTTTCTGGCAACCGCTGCCGCCGCGGAGGTAACACGGGAGCAGGCAAGGCCGCCGACCAGCTTGCTGGTCGGCTGTGAGGCTGCACCGCCGAGTGCCGTTCGTAAGGTGCCGCCCGAGATCGAGCGTTGGGCGACTATCTACTGTACGCGCAACGGCCAGCTATTTAGTGCCAACGACGGATATATGGCCATGTTTCCTGGCAGCGGTGTCCGGGGTGCAGTCTTCGCGGCGGAGTTCAGCGGACGTAAGGGTCCGGCGGCCGGAGCCGCACATTTCACCCGTATTTCGATCTCGCGCCCGGAGAACCGGGAGGTGGACGGGTTCGCTAGCGATGCCGATGCCGTCACGAGGGAGATCGTCAAGGGCGACAAGCTCCGGATCGATCTGACGATCGATACGGGCCAGGTCGTGTCCATGCTGGCCGTAGATCTGGAGAACGATCCGTTTTGGGTGCTGCCGATCACCGGGGGTCGGTTCAGCCGGTTCGGCTTCTATGTCATCAGCCTTGATAAATTGAACCGGAAGCGCTGATGTCCAAGCGCGATTACTACGAGGTGCTCGGCGTCGAGAAGACCGCGAGCGAGGCCGAGCTGAAGGTCTCGTTCCGCAAGCTCGCCATGCGCTGGCATCCGGACAAGAACCCCGGCGACGCGCAGGCCGAGGTGACGTTCAAGGAGATCAACGAGGCCTATCAGGTCCTGTCGGA
>CAHJXE010000215.1 GCA_903644085.1 Hyphomicrobiales bacterium | reverse complement strand
CATGCCGTCTTTCCAGACCACCCGGCGCGTGAAGCACTCGCCGGAACAGATGTTCGACCTCGTGGCCGACGTGGATCGCTACCCGGATTTTCTGCCGCTCTGTACGGGACTGCGGGTGCTTCGGCGCAGCGAGGATGACCATGGCGTGGTGACGCTCGTGGCCGAGATGAGCGTTGGCTACAAGGCCATCGCGGAACACTTCACCACGAAGGTCGTACTCGACCGTCCGGGAGCTAACATCCACGTCTCTTACGTGAATGGCCCGTTTCGTTATCTGGAGAACCGCTGGGAGTTTCAGCCGGACGCGTCCGGGTGTGCCGTGCAATTCCACATCGATTACGAGTTCCGGTCGCTTGCGCTCGGGCTCTTGATGGGCGCGATGTTCGACCGCGCGTTTCGCCGCTTCACGGACGCGTTCGAGACGCGGGCCGACAACGTGTACGGCCGGGAGCCCGTGACGTCACGCAAGGGCTGAGTCGAGCAGCGCCAACGCGTCCGAGACCGCCCGAAGCCGGATCTCGGAACGCCCAACATCGCCGTAACGGCGCTCCAGATGGCGCGTGGGTCGGCCCTGGCGGGCAAGCCCGAAATGTACGAGCCCGACCGGCTTCGTGTCGCTGCCGCCGCCCGGTCCCGCGACCCCGGTGATCGCCACCGCGACATCCGCGCGGGATGCCGCGACCGCCCCCTCGGCCATCGCACGTGCGACGGACTCGCTGACCGCCCCGTACTCCGCGATCAACATAGCGGACACGCCGACGAGGTCGCTCTTCGCCTCGTTCGAGTAGGTGACGAAGCCGCGCTCGACGACTGCCGACGAGCCCGCGATCTCGGTCAGGAGGCCCGCCACGAGCCCGCCCGTACAGGATTCGGCCGTCGCGATCCGCCAACCCTGCTCGCGATACCGGTCGAGCAACCTTGACGCGGCGTCCATCAGCGTGGCCGGGAAGATCATTCCGGCAGCCGCACGGTTGCGGCCGCCTGCGCGGCCAGTCCCTCGCTGCGTCCCGTGAAGCCGAGCCTCTCGGTCGTGGTCGCTTTGATGGAGACCGAACGCGGGGGCACTCCCACGATGGCGGCGATCCGGTCTCGCATGGCGTCGCGATGGGGGCCGACCTTGGGTCGCTCACAGAGCACCGTCACGTCGAGATGATCGATCCGCCCACCTTGGGCGCGCACCTGCTCGGCCGCGAAGGCGAGGAAGCGGTCCGATGCCGCGCCCTTCCATTGCGGGTCGCTCGGCGGGAAATGCGTGCCGATGTCGCCTTCGCCGAGCGTGCCGAGCAACGCGTCGGTCAGCGCATGGAGCACGACGTCGCCATCCGAATGGGCCATTACGCCAACATCGTGCGCGATCCTGAGACCGCCGAGCCAGACGTGATCCCCGGGCGCGAAAGCGTGGACGTCGAAGCCGGTCGCGACCCGCGTGACCCACCCCGCGCCCGAACCGAGCCGACGCTCCGCCTCCACGAAATCCGACGCGTGCGTGACCTTCGTGTTCAATGGATCGCCCTCGAAGACATGGACCGGCGACCCCGCCCACTCGACGAGGTGGCCGTCATCGGTGAAATCGTAGCGCCCCGTCTCAGCGGCGGCGCGATGCGCGGAGAGCAGCGTCGCGAGCGTGAAGGCCTGGGGCGTTTGGATGGCCCGGAGTGCGGTCCGGTCGAGCGTCTCGACGACGTTCCCGTCCGCGTCGACCCGCTTCGTCGTGTCGGTCACGACCGTGCCCGGGATCGCCGCGCCGTAAAGGCGGCACGCCTCGATCGCACGCTCGATCACGTCCGCTCCGATGAAAGGTCGCGCGCCGTCGTGGACGAGGCAGATCGTGGCCGAATTATCTGAGATCGTCTCAATCGCACGATGGACCGAGGTTTGCCGGGTGTCTCCTCCGGTGACCGGCTCCAGGAGAGCCGCCAAGCCGCCTAAGCCCGCCGCAACGCCGTCGTAGCGGGCGCGATCGTCCGGGTGGATGGCACAGAGTACCCGGCCGACCCGCGGATGGGACAGGAAGGCGCTCAGCGTACGCGCCAGGACCGGCTTGCCGCCGATCTCGCGATACTGCTTGGGCACGCCCTCGCCGGCCCTGCTGCCGCGGCCTGCGGCCACGATGATGGCGACGACGTTCATTGACCCTTGTCCATGCGGGTCGTGATAGGTCGTTCCCTTGCTCGTGCAAAGATGCCCCTTGGCGGCACGTGCCGGATTGATTATTCGTCAGGCAGGATGAGTTCTGACGCACAATTAGGCAGCCACCTCGGTATTGGCGAGGTCCAGGCGATGGCGCCCGCACTGCTCGCGCCCATGTCGGGCATCACCGACGTGGCGTTCCGGCGCATCGCGGCTCGGTTCGGGGCAGGGCTGGTGATCACCGAGATGGTCGGTTCGGATTCGCTGGTGCGGCAGCGCGCGGAAGCGCGGCTCAGGTCGGAAGGGGAGGGGATCTCTCCTCACGTCGTCCAGCTCGTCGGTCGCGATCCGGCCACCATGGGCGAGGCGGCTCGCATCGCGCAGGGGAGCGGGGCAGACATCGTGGACATCAATTTCGGCTGTCCGGCGAAGCGCGTCACGGGCGGCCTCGCGGGATCCGCGCTGATGCGGGAGGAGACGACGGCACTCCGGATCGTTGCGGCCGTGCGCGCGGCTGCGACCTGCCCGGTCACGATCAAGATGCGCCTCGGCTGGGACGATGCCCAGCGCAACGCACCCGCCCTGTCCCGGCAGGCCGCAGGTCTCGGCGTCGATGCCGTCACGGTTCACGGCCGCACCCGCCAACAATTCTACACCGGCCATGCCGATTGGAGCGCGATCGCGGAGGTCGTCGCCGCGGTCGACGTGCCCGTCATCGCCAACGGAGACATCACGTGCCTCGCCGACGCGCGGACATGTCTCGCACGGTCCGGTGCGGCCGGTGTGATGATCGGGCGCGCGGCGCTCGGTCAGCCCTGGATTGTGGGCGAGATCGGGGCAGCGCTCGCGGGCCGGTCCTGGACGAACCCAAGCGGCGCGGATCGGAGCGATGCCGCGATCGAGCATTTCGAGGCCCTGCTCGGCCTCTACGGCGAACGGGTCGGATTGCGGCACGCGCGCAAGCACCTCGCGGCCTACGCCGATGTCGCGGCTGGAGAGGGGTTCGGCCTCGACACGGCTTCGCGGCGAGCGCTCGTGACCACGCTCGATCCGCGCGAGGTCGCGGCTCACCTCGGTCGGCTTTACTCGGAACCCATGCGGGTCGCCGCATGAGCGCCACGGTCGACGCCCCTTCCGGCGATCTCGTGGTCAACGCGCTGCCGTTGCCGGTCGTGACGATCGGGCCGAACGGCGAGATCCTCGACGCCAATCACGCGGCCGAGACGTTCTTCGAGCTGAGCCTACGTGTCATGCGGCGGCAGCGCCTCGCTGAGCTCGTACCGTTCGGCTCGCCGACCCTCGCCCTGGTCGACGAGGTGCGCCGCCGCGGCGCGGGCGTCAGCGAGCACCGCGTCGACCTCGCCAATCCCCGCTCAGGCGCGGAGCGGGTGGTCGACGTGCTCGCGACCCCGCTCGGAGACGATGGCACGGTGGTGCTGCTCTTCCAGGAGCGCACGCTGACGGACAAGATGGACCGGCAGCTCACGCATCGCGGTGCGGCACGCTCGCTGACGGCGTTGGGCGCCATGCTGGCGCACGAGATCAAGAACCCGCTCTCCGGAATACGCGGCGCGGCACAGCTTCTCGAGCAATCGGCGAGTGAGGACGACCGGCTGCTCACGCAGCTCATCTGCGACGAGGCGGATCGCATCGTGAAGCTCGTCGAACGCATGGAGCTCTTCAGCGACGAGCGCCCGGTCGAGCGCGGTCCCGTCAACGTGCACGGCGTGCTGGATCAGGTGAAGCGGCTGGCTTCGTCCGGCTTCGCGCGTCATATCCGCTTCGTTGAGGCCTACGATCCGTCGCTGCCACCGGTTCACGGCAACCGCGACGAGCTTATCCAGGTGCTGCTGAATCTCGTGAAGAACGCCGCCGAGGCGGTCGGCGTCGACGCGCTCGACGGTGAGATCGTCCTCTCGACCGCATTTCGGGCGGGCATCCGCCTGCACGTGCCGGGTGCCCGGGGCAGGGTGGCGCTGCCCATCGAGGTCAGCGTCTGCGATAACGGTCCGGGTATTCCGCCCGATCTCCTGCCCTACCTGTTCGACCCGTTCGTGACGACCAAAACTCAGGGAAGTGGCCTGGGGCTTGCGTTGGTGGCGAAGATCGTAGGTGCTCACGGCGGCGTCGTCGAATGCGATCCGGCACCGCGACGGACGACGTTTCGGGTTCTGCTACCGATCTACAGCGCCCGTGACGGGCGCGGATCAAGCTCTTAGGCTGAAAGACGGATGCCGAGCGGACAGATTTTGCTGGCGGACGACGATGCGGCGATCAGGACGGTCCTGAACCAAGCCTTGTCGCGAGCCGGCTACGACGTGAGGTCCACCGGGCAGGCCGCAACCTTGTGGCGCTGGGTCGCGCAAGGGGAGGGCGACCTCATCATCACGGACGTGGTGATGCCCGACGAGAACGCGTTCGATCTCCTGCCCCGCATCAAGAAGGTGCGGCCGGAACTGCCGATCATCGTGATGAGCGCGCAGAACACCTTCATGACCGCGATCCGAGCTTCTGAGCGCGGAGCATATGAGTATCTGCCGAAACCCTTCGATCTGAAGGAGTTGGTCGCGATCGTCGGACGTGCGCTCTCGCGTCCGCGAGGAGGTAGCCCGACCGCCCACCCGAACGAGGCCGAGGATATCCCGCTCGTCGGACGATCGCCCGCGATGCAGGAGATCTACCGGGCGCTCGCCCGACTGATGCCGACCGACTTGACCGTCATGATCTCGGGCGAGTCGGGCACCGGCAAAGAGCTAGTCGCGCGGGCGCTCCACGATTACGGCAAGCGTCGCAACGGCCCATTCGTCGCCGTGAACATGGCGGCCATCCCGCGCGACCTCATCGAATCGGAGCTGTTCGGCCACGAAAAGGGTGCGTTCACCGGGGCGTTGAGCCGCAGCGCCGGACGTTTCGAGCAGGCCGAGGGCGGCACGCTGTTCTTGGACGAGATCGGCGACATGCCGATGGAGGCGCAGACGCGCCTTCTGCGCGTGCTCCAACAGGGCGAGTACACGACAGTCGGCGGTCGCGTGCCGATCAAGACGAACGTCCGCATCATCGCGGCGACGAACAAGGACTTGCGGATCTCGATCCAGAACGGTCACTTCCGCGAGGACCTGTTCTTCCGGCTCAACGTCGTGCCTCTGCGGCTGCCGCCGTTGCGCGAGCGGACGGAGGACATCCCCGATCTGGTGCGACATTTCGGCTTCACGATCGAGAAGGAGGGGCTTCCCCGCAAGCAGATCGATTCCGACGCGCTCGACCGTCTCAAGCGCTATCGGTGGCCCGGCAACGTGCGGGAACTCGAGAATTTGGTTCGGCGGCTCGCGGCGCTCTACCCGCAGGAGACGATCACAGGACCGACGGTCGAGGCCGAACTCGACATGTTGCCGAGCCTCTCCTCCACCATGGAGGGGAGCGCGCCGGTGGAAGGTGAGACCCTGTCGATGTCCGTCGAGCGTCACCTCGCGACCTACTTCAAGCGCTATCAGAACACGCTCCCGCCGCCAGGGCTCTATCACCGCATCCTGCGCGACATCGAGGGGCCGCTGATCGGCGCGGCATTGGCCGCCACGCGAGGCAACCAGATCCGGGCCGCCGAGCTGCTCGGCGTCAATCGCAACACGTTGCGCAAGAAGGTCCGTGACCTCGATCTCCAGGTGATCCGAACCAGTCGCTGACGCCGACAATCTGCGTCCATAACTGGACTTCGGTCCGGATCGGCTCT
>CAHJXE010000214.1 GCA_903644085.1 Hyphomicrobiales bacterium | reverse complement strand
CCGTGCCGCGTGACTCCGCAGGGCACGATGCCGGTGAAATGCGACAGGTCGGGCTCCACGTTCAGGCTGATCCCGTGGAACGTGACCCAGCGGCGCACCCGGATGCCGATCGCCGCGATCTTGTCCTCGACGCCCTCCCCGCGCTCCGGGCGAGGCACCCAGACGCCGACGCGGTCCTCGCGGCGCTCGCCGCGGATGTTGAACGCGTGGAGGCCCAGGATCAGCCAGGATTCGAGCGCGCCGACGAAGCGCCGCAGGTCGGGCTGCCGCCGGTTGAGGTCGAGCATCACGTAGGCGACCCGCTGTCCGGGCCCGTGATAGGTGTATTGTCCGCCCCGACCAGAGCGGAAGACCGGGAACCGGTCCGGCTCGACGAGGTCGGCGTCGCGTGCCGAGGTTCCGGCCGTGTAGAGCGGCGGGTGCTCGACGAGCCAGACGCGCTCCGCCGCCCGCCCGTCCGCGATCGCGGCGGCACGCGATTCCATCTCGGCCACAGCCGCCTCGTAGGGCACGAGGCCGTCCGCGATCACCCACTCGACGGGCGCGCCGTCGCGCCGCATCAAGGCGGACACGTCGAGTTCACCGCGCATCTGAGAGCCTCTTAACCAACGCTTCACCACCCTGCCGCGAGATGGGCCGCGGCGCTGTCACGACCGCTTCGGAGCCCACGGCTTGACCGTCATCGATACCTTGAATGTGGATCTCTCGATCGTGCTCGGAAAGAGCCGCATGCCGTTGCGGAGCTTTCTCGGCATGGGCCGGGGCGACACCGTCAAGCTGGAGGCGAGCGACGCGGACCTCGTCGAGGTCCTGGCGAACGGCCACCCGATCGCGCGCGGACACGTGGCGGTGCGGGGACAATCGATCTCGGTCGAGATCACGCAGATCTTCCGCAAGGCCGAGGTGACGCGCACGCTGGGCGAGACGATCGGGGGCAGCCTCAAGGCCGTGGCCGCGCCGGAGCTGTCGGAGGCCGAGGCGGCTTGACCGCCCCAACCTCGGGTCGGCGAAGCAACGACGCTCGGCACGCTCGCCTGGGCCTTGTTCGCCCAAAATCCATCTGTTACACGCGTGCCGCTCCGGTAGCGTTCCCGAACGCGACCCGCATGCGGCCATGGCGGAATTGGTAGACGCGCTAGCTTGAGGTGCTAGTCCCGCGAGGGGTGGAGGTTCGAGTCCTCTTGGCCGCACCAGCCCATACGATGGGTTCAGCTCCTCGACTGAGCTACGGCGTCCACCGCCACGCGTCGGGACGAACTTCCGGGTCGAGCGGCGAGCGACGGATCGGTCGGACCGTCGACGGCATAGTGGGTGACCAGCCCCTGCGATTTCCCCAGAGCGCGTCGAGTTCCGCCACGTAACCCGCCGGCAGGTCCTGCGCGCGGGCGGCCTCGACGATCGCCTCCAGGTATCCCGGCCTAGGCACGCCGGGGCCGGCATTGCGGCCGACGTAGATCAGAGCGCGCCTCGCCCCGGAGGCGGACAGCACGGCCACGTGGCGCTTAGTGTAGAGCCCGCCGCCGACGCCCTCGTAGCGGTCGAGCGCCGGGATGTCGGCGAGCGCCAAGTCCCACAGGACGCCCCAGACCGTGCGCCGCGGATCGCGCAGGACGGACGCGTAGCCTTCGCGCATCATCACGAGGCGGTGCCCCGCGAGCCGCGCCGTCCCGACTGCCACGGAGGCCGGACAGCGCGCCGCCATCTGGGCGCGGTCCATGTTGGACCCGTAGGCGAAATAGAGGGGCACGAGTTGCCCTCGAGGTCAGGCGAATTCCAGGATCACCGCGTCGACCGCGAGGCTCTCGCCCTCCCGGGCCAGCACTTTGGAGATCGTTGCGTCGCGCTCGGCGCGCAGCACATTCTCCATCTTCATGGCCTCGACGATCGCCAGCGCCTCTCCGGCCTTGACCTCCTGGCCGGCCTTGACCTGGATCGCCTTCACGAGCCCCGGCATCGGGCAGAGCAGCGCCTTGCCAGCGCCCGCCTCGACCTTCTCCGGCATCATGGCGGCGAGTTCCGCCTCGCGCCACGTATAGACCCTCGCCGTCGTGGCGGCGCCCGCATGCGCGAGGTGCACGCCGTTAAGGATCGGCCGCACCTGCACGGCCACGACGTCCGGACCCACGGTGCCGGTCCAGACGGGGTCGCCCGGGACCCAGGACGAGGTGGCCGACAGTCTCTCTCCCGACGCGAACGCGACCGTGATGCCCGGCCCGAAATCCTCGACCTGGATCTCGTGGCGCGCATGTCCCAGCATCACGACGCGGCTGCGCTCGAAGCGCACGGCCTCGGGGCGGCGCATCTGGCCGGAGATGCCGCGCTTGCGCTCGTTCAACACGTGGTCGATCGCGGCCGCAACCGCCGCGAGCCGCTGGGCCGCCTCTCCCTCGGGCTCGCTCTCGTGAAAGCCGTCCGGGAACTCCTCGGCGATGAAGCCGGTCGAGAGCCGCCCGTCGCGCCAGCGCTCGTGCGCCATCAGGGCCGACAGGAACGGGATGTTGTGGCGGATGCCCTCGATCGCGAAAGCGTCGAGCGCACCCGCCTGCGCGTCGATCGCCGCGAGGCGGGTCGGGGCATGCGTCACGAGCTTGGCGATCATCGGGTCGTAGAAGATCGAGATCTCGCCGCCCTCCCCGACACCCGTGTCGTTGCGAACGATCGCACCGCCATCGATCTGCCCTTCGGCCGGCGGCCGGTAGGTCGTGAGCCGCCCGATCGAGGGCAGGAAGTTGCGGGTCGGGTCCTCGGCGTAGACGCGGCTCTCGACCGCCCAGCCGTCGAGCCGGACCTGGCCTTGAGTGAGCGGCAGCGGTTCGCCCGCAGCCGAGCGGATCATCAGCTCCACGAGATCGAGCCCAGTGATCATCTCGGTCACCGGATGCTCGACCTGCAGACGCGTGTTCATCTCCAGGAAGTAGAAGGACTTGTCCTGCCCCGCCACGAACTCGACCGTGCCGGCCGAATCGTAGCCGACCGCCTGCGCGAGAGCGACCGCCTGCTCGCCCATCTTACGGCGGGTGGCCTCGTCGAGCAGCGGCGACGGCGCCTCCTCGATGACCTTCTGGTTGCGGCGCTGGATCGAGCATTCGCGCTCGCCGAGGTAGAGGACGTGGCCGTGCTTGTCGCCGATCACCTGGATCTCGATGTGGCGCGGATCTGTGATGAATTTCTCGATGAAGACGCGGTCGTCCCCGAAGGAGCTCGCGGCTTCGGACTTCGCGCGCGCGAACCCCTCCGCGACCTCCCCGGCGGAATGTGCGATGCGCATGCCCTTGCCGCCGCCCCCGGCCGAGGCCTTGATCATGACGGGAAAGCCGATCCCGGTGGCGATCTCGACGGCGTGCTCCGGGCTCTCGATCACGCCGAGATGGCCCGGCACGGTCGAGACTCCGGCCGCCGCCGCGGCCTTCTTCGACTCGATCTTGTCGCCCATCGCGGCGATCGCCGCGGGGTTCGGGCCGATGAAGGTGAGCCCCGCCGCCTCCAGCGCGCGCGGGAACGCCTCGCGCTCCGATAGAAAGCCGTAGCCCGGATGCACGGCCTCCGCGCCCGTCCGGCGACACGCCTCGACGATCTTCTCGATGACGAGGTAGGATTCGGCCGCGGGCGCCGGACCGATATGGACCGCCTCGTCCGCCATCTCGACGTGCAGCGCGTCCCGGTCGGCGTCGGAGTAGACCGCGACCGTCGCGATCCCCATGCGCCGCGCCGTCTTGATGACCCGGCAGGCGATCTCGCCGCGATTGGCGATCAGGATCTTGGAAAACACGCGCGACCTCGACGACAGCGACCGACCGCATGGCGTTATCGTGAAACGCGCCCGGCTGGGAACCGGTTTCCTGCCGGAGCGGCGTCGAACCGCCCGGTACAGGGCCGAAATCCGAACGGACCTGATCTGCGCGTCCGGCTGGCATCAGCCTTTCTCTCGCGCCTGACGGACCCGTGCCCACCACCAAGCCTCGCGATCGTCGCGCGCGAGGAAGAACGCGCTCCAGCTCTCGTAGGCCGAGTCGGGGGACACGGGGCGCCCATCCCGGTAGGGCGTGGCATGATCGGTCGCGTCACCCGCCAAGTGATCGACAGGCGGATCGCGCGGCGTGCGGACCAGGAACGTCGCGGCATCGGCTTGCATCAGCAGCTTGCCGTCGTCGATCCAGACGTGCCGATCATCCGTCCAGTAACCTTCGCCGAGCGATCTGAAATGGACGGGGTCCGCGCCGCGTACCGGGACGCCGTAGGAGTAGACGCGGTGGTCGTCACGCGCGGTGAGGCTGTTATCGTCGATCGATTCAATCACGCCGGCCCGCCAGTCGAACTTCAGCGACGGCACGATCGCGAAGGCCGCCGGGTTGCCGGTACGGATCAGCTTGCCGGTGATGTACCAGACCTTCGAGGCATCCTTCGCATAGCGGAGATTCAGGGCGTGGAATGTCGCCGCGTCGGCGCCCTCCAGCGTCCACCAGAACACCGGGCCTCCGCTCTGCCCCTTCTGACCCTGGCCGAGAATGCGCCGCCCGTCGGTGTACCACCGCCCACCGAGATGCCGGAATGCGGGCGCATCGAGGTCCAGCATCGTGCCGTCACGATCGGTGAGCGCCCGTCCGTCGAAGAACACGCGAGTCCCGTCATGGCTGTAGAAGACCAGCGTCCCTTCGGGATGGGCGACGATGTAGACGGCCGTCCGGTCGAGTCCCGCGAAGGGGCCGATCTGGGGCTTCGTCAGCACGGCCGCGCGGATGCCGCGCGCGGCGGCACTCGGCCCGGGTTGCGGATCAGGATACTGCCATCGCGGGCCGATGAGCGCCGCCGCGACTTCGCCCGGCGCGACGTCCGGCCAGAGCGCCTGGATCCCGGCCATGTAGCGATCATCTAGCGGAAGGTAGACGTACGCCTTGGCCAGCGCATTCCACCGGGCTCGCGTCAGGCCGAGCCGCGCCAGCACCTCGGCCTCGTGCCGCCCCGTCTTGAGGAACAGGTCGGCCGCCACGTAGAGGTCGTAGGCGAGCGGCTTGCCGGCGGTCTCAGTCAAAGCGCGCCCTCGCACGTCGGATGCGATCGGACTCGGGCGAGCCGATCGTCACGATCGTACCGTGGTCCGCGACGTCGACGAGAGATGCACGTGCCCGGCATGATGACGCGATGTCTGCGAGGCATCGGCCGGAGGTCGATCTCGTTCCGCCGGGACGGGTCCTTCCTCCGTGTCACGCCGCGAGGAGGTTCGCCTCCACCGTGTCGATCGGCGCGCGGCCGCGGGCCCAGTGCATCACGAAGCCGACCAGGACCTCGTCGCAGAGCTCGGATTCACGCACCACCTCGAAGGCGACAGCGACCGCCGCGTCCGTCGGACCGGTGCCGGCCGAGAGCGAGGTCGTGAGCCACTCGGCGGTCTGGCGGTCGATGCGGCCCGTCGGGCGCGAGGTCCACACCACGAAGTCGACGACGGCCTGGATCATGAAGCCGTTCCAGGCCACGTCCTTGTCGGAGACGGCCCGGTCGAGCGCGATCAGCACATCCGCCTCGTCGGCGGACTCGACGCCGTCCGGCATGATGTCGCGTTGCAGGTGGCGGACGTCGGCATGCGCGATCCGGCCGTCGACCATGACACGGTTGACGAAGTCTTCGAGGCACGACTTGATCATGATTGATGCTCCCTCAAGCCGTTGCTCGGCTCTTGCGTGCATCAACCTTCGCGCAGCCTGTCCTTTGGGCGAGTTAACTTGAATGTCTGAACGAGTATTCAGGTAAACCGGGAGTGAGAGTGCTTGGTTTCGATTGGGTATAAAGGACAGCCTCTTCAGGCCTGGGGCGAGGACTACAGCGGGATGTTGTCGTGCTTCCGCCACGGCGTCTCGACCTGCT
>CAHJXE010000213.1 GCA_903644085.1 Hyphomicrobiales bacterium | reverse complement strand
GTCGCGGCCGGCAGCGCGTCGGGCGGGAAGAAGCCGGACTCGACGATCTCGCGATCGGGCAGGCGTGGCCCCAGGACCTCGAACTCGCGCACCACGTAGACGAGCACGTGGTCGCGCCGCGTCGCCCGGAAGACGCCGTGCAGGACCGGCCGGCCGCGGACCGTGATCGCGGTCTCCTCGCGCACCTCGCGGATCATCGCCGCGAGGACGTCCTCGCCGGGCTCGACGCCGCCGCCCGGCATGTACCAGCCCGGCATGTAGCCGTGTCGCACGAGACAGACGCGGCCTTCGGCGTCGAAGATCGCGGCCCGCACGCCGAGCGTCAGCGGCCGTATGACGAGCGCCGCGGTCGCCATCGCGCATCGCACGAGCTTACGCGCGGCCCCTTTCAGCTTTGTTAGACCTTCATGTGCGGAGTGCATGGCTGAACCTGGATCTCGGCGCGTGCTCTGCGCCTCATGCAAAGCTATAAAGGGAGCCAGCTTGAAAGGCCCCCAGATGATCCTCTCGTTCATTCTCTCCCGCTTCGCCCGCCGGGCGGTCGCGTTCCGCTGGTCGCCCGCGCTTGACCTCAGCGATCACGCGGTGTTCTCGAACCTCATCCCCGGCACGCAGTACTGAGCGACCTCGCCGCCGCCGGGGTCACAGCCGCCGCAGCGAGACCTGCTCGATACGGTGGCTCGCACCTTTGCGCAGGATGAGGCTGGCGCGCTGGCGCGTCGGTAGAATGTTCTCGCGTAGGTTGGCAAGATTGATGCGGCTCCACAACCCCTCCGCGAAAGTGATCGCGTCCGTCTCCGACCAGTCCGCGTATTTGCGGAAGTAGGAGAGCGGGTCGCGGAACGCCGTATTCCTGAGCTTCAGGAAGCGGTTGAGGTACCAGCGGTGCAGGTCCTCCTCGTCCGCGTCGAGGTAGATCGAGAAGTCGAAATAATCCGACACGAAGGGGATCGCCGCCCCGTCGCGCGGCAGGCGGGCAGGCTGGAGCACGTTCAGCCCCTCGACGATGAGGATGTCCGGCCGGTCGACCACCGTCTCCTCGCCGGGCACGACGTCGTAGACGAGGTGCGAGTAGAGCGGCGCGTGGACCGCGCGCTTGCCCGCCTTGATGTCCGCGAGGAAACGCAGCAGCTTCGCGGTGTCGTAGCTCTCGGGGAAGCCCTTGCGGTCCATCGACGCGATACGCTCGAGCTCCGCGTTCGACCAGAGAAAGCCGTCGGTCGTGATCAGGTCGACCTTGGGGGTGTTCGGCCAGCGCGCGAGGAGCGCCTGGAGGATGCGGGCCGTCGTCGACTTGCCGACCGCGACCGAGCCCGCGACCCCGATGATGTAGGGCACCTTGTCGGCCCGCTCGGCGAGCAGGAAGCGCTGCGTCGCGCGGAACAGCCCCTGCGCGGCCGCGACGTAGAGCGAGAGCAGGCGCGAGAGCGGCAGGTAGATCGCGATCACCTCGTCCAGCGAGACGGGATCGTTCATCGATTGCAGCCGGTCGACGTCCTCCGCCGTCAGGGTGAGCGGCGTGTCGGCGCGCAGCCGCGCCCATTCCTCCCGCGCGAAGCTGCGGTAGGGCGACAGTTCGTCCTCGCCCGGCGTCAGGCCGGCCTGCGGCTCGCTCCGGGGCGGCGCGTCCAGATCGAGCGCCACGAGATCCGGCGTCATATAGATCTCCTAGCCGGGCGGGCGCGACGCCTTCTCGGCGAGGCCGGATTGTGCGGTGCGGCGCGCGAGCTCGGCCATGACATCGTCGAGCCCGACCCCGCGCCCGCGCAGCACCACGAGCAGATGATACAGGAGATCGGCCGCCTCCGCGACGAGCGCCGCGCGGTCGCCCTCGACCGCCGCGATCACGGTCTCGACCGCCTCCTCGCCGAGCTTCTTGGCGGACCGGGCCGGGCCGGCCGCGATCAGCTTCGCGGTGTAGGACGCGTCCGGCGGCGCGGCCGCGCGCTCCGCCACGATGCGCTCGAGGTCCGAGAGGGTGAAGGCGCTCACGGCGTCGCCCTGACCGCGAGGCCGGCGCGCGCCATGTGCCGCTTCGCCTCCCCGATCGTGTGCTGGCCGAAATGGAAGATCGAGGCCGCCAGCACCGCGCTCGCGTGGCCGTCGCGGACGCCCGCCACGAGGTCGTCGAGCGCGCCGACGCCGCCGGACGCCACGACCGGGACCGGCACCGTGTCGGCGATCGCCCGCACGAGCGCGATGTCGTAGCCCGAGCGGGTGCCGTCCCGGTCCATCGAGGTCACCAGGAGTTCGCCGGCGCCCAGATGCACGACGTCGCGCGCGAACTCGATCGCGTCGATCCCGGTCGCGCGCCGGCCGCCATGCGTGAAGATCTCCCAGCGCTCGCGCTCGTCCGGCCCCGAGACCCTCTTCGCGTCGATCGCCACCACGATGCACTGGTCGCCGAACTTCTGGGACGCGACGCGCACGAAGTCGCGGTCGTTCACCGCGGCCGTGTTGATCGACACCTTGTCGGCGCCCGCCAGCAGGAGGTTGCGGATGTCCTCGACGGTGCGCACGCCGCCCCCGACCGTCAGCGGCATGAAGCATTCCGCGGCCGTGCGGCGCACGACGTCGAGCAGCGTGCCGCGATCCTCGTGGCTCGCCGTGATGTCGAGGAAGCACAGCTCGTCCGCGCCCGCCGCATCGTAGGCCCGGGCCGCCTCGACCGGGTCGCCCGCATCCACGAGGTCGGCGAACTGCACGCCCTTGACGACGCGCCCGTCCTTCACGTCGAGGCACGGAATGATGCGGATCTTGAGCACGTCGATCTCGGGCGCGGGGTCACGGGGGCAGAGGCTCTTAGGCCGGCAGGCGTCTCGATCATAGCCTTGCGTCGACATGGCCTCACCCTCGCGGGCGGACCGACCGGAGGGCGGCCCTCATCATGTCCGGGGCGACGAGCGCCATCAGGGCCCCATAGGCGAGCGCGCCGATCCCGACCTCCGCGAACAATCCCGCATGCTCGCCGAGCGTGGCGTAGACGGGTTCCCGCAGGAGAAGGACGAGCCCTGCCATGACGGCGGAGCAGGCGAGGATGGGCGCCATCCCGCGCAGTGTCCTCGTGAGCGAGATCCCCGAGACGCGGCCGATCCGCGCGAAGATGATCGGTGACACGACGTAGGCGCGCCCGACATGGCCGATCACCAGGGCCGGCAACCCGAACGGGGCCGCCACGAGGGCCGCCGCGAGCGTCACGGCGAACTGGATCGCGGCGAGCCACAGGGCGAGACCCGTCCGGTTCGCGGCCGTCAGCGTCATCCACACGAAGGAGGTCGCGACGAATTCCGGCGCGAGCAGGCACAGGATCCGCAGGACGGGCGCCGCGCCCGCCCATTGCGCGCCGAACAGGAAGGGGATCATGACGGGCGCCACGGCCGCCATGCCGAGGAAACAGGGCAGCGCGATCGTGGCCGAGGCCGCGACGAAACGGTAGAAGGTCCGGGCGAGTTCGGGGCGGTCGGACTGGACCCGCGCGTAGGCGGGCAGCGCGACGGCGGTCAGCGGAATGACCGCGACCTGGCTCACGAGGTCGATGCAGCGCCACGCGAGCCTCAGCACCCCGACATCGGACGTCGAGAGGAAATAGGCGGCGATCACCTCCTGGACCCGGATGCTCGTCGTCAGGAGGAGCTGCGTCGAGAACACCCTCGCGCCGAAGGCGAGCTGCTCGCGCGCGTGGTGGTGGCGGATGGAGAGGCCCGGCAGCCAGGGGAACGCCATCCAGGTGAGCGCAGTGGTCATCGTCACGGAGGCGAGCCGCTGGACCACGAGGCTCCACGCACCGTAGCCGTCGAACGCGAGCGCGATCGCCACGCTGCCGCCCACCAGGTTGGAGGCGAGCGCCCTGATGGCGAGGCTCTTGAAACCGAATTCCCGCTGCAACCGGCCTTCGTGGATCGCCCCGAGCCCCGCGAGCACGAAGGTGACCGACAGGACCTGCAGGATCGGCTTCAGCTCGGGCAGCCGCAGCAGCGTCGCGACCGGTCCCGCGGCCGCGAGCAGGACGAGACAGTAGAACAGGCTCGTCGCGACCGAGACTAGGAACGCCGTGTCGAGCAGGCCCTTCGAGATGTCGTGCCTCTGGACCACGTAGTCCGGCAGGCCGCCGCGGGTCACGATGAGGAGGATATCGATGAACACGACCGCGACCGCCACGAGGCCGAACTCGGCCGGCTGGAGCAGGCGCGCCAGGATCAGGAAGACGACGAAGCTGAAGACCACGTTGCCGATCGTGCTCACCGCCACCCATCGGGCGGCGCCGAACGAGCGGTCCGCGACGCTCTCGGGTGCCGGGCTCACGCGCGGCTGTCCGGATGGGCGATCCCGGACATCGGGCCCGCCCGCCCCGGCCTCATCGCGCCCGCTCGGCGATCAGCTCGGCATAGAGGTCGAGGTATTTCTCGGCGACGCGGCGGGAGGTCGATTCCCGGATGACGTGCTGGAACGAGCGCTCGTCGGGCAGGGACGCGCGGCCGCGCGCGATGGCGCCGCGTATCTTGGCCGCGAGGTCCTCCGCGTTGCCCGGCTCGAACAGCCAATCCGTGTTGCCGTCGCCGATGAGTTCGGGGATGCCGCCCGACGCCGCCCCGATCACCGGCACGCCCATCGCGTAGGCCTCGTAGACGGTCCGGGGCGACGGTTCGGCCCAGAACGAGGGGACGATCAGGACGTCGACCTCCTCCAGGAAGTCCTTCGGCTTCACCCAGCCGACGAACTCGATCGGCAGCCCCTTCGCCTGCTCGGTGAAGCGCTCGATGGAATCGTCCATCGCCTGGCCGGCGACCAGACAGCGCCAGTCGCCCGGCCCGATCCGGCCCAGCGCGTCGACCAGCGTGCCGACGCCCTTCTCGGTGTTGATGCGGCCGAGATACCCGAAGGTCATCGGCCGGCCGGTCCGGTCGATCGCGCGCCGAGCCGCAGGGTCGCCGTCCGGCACGGTGCAGGAGTAGAAGATGACGCGCCGGCGCTCGGGCGCGAGGTGCCGGAACAGGCCGTGGTCGACATGGGTCTGCAGGATCGCGGTCCCGACGCTGACGACCGCGTCGACGGAGCGGTTCGTGATCTGCTTCGAGGCCGTCACCGCCTTGCAGCCGAGATGCCAGTGCGTGCAGGGCTCGCCGTGCTTGAACATCGCGGCGTTGCCGCAGATCAGGTCGTACTCGCACACCGTGTGGACGATCGGGATGCGCCGCTTCGCGGCCTCGCGCCACACGAGGGTGGAGATGTCGAGCAGCGAGTGCGTGTTCAGGATGTCGGGCCGGAAATCGTCGAGCACCCGCCCGAACTCGCGGGCGATCGCGAAATTCCACTGCTGCTTCAGCTTCGCCCAGTTGCGCTCGAACCGGCTATGCTTCGCCCAGTCTTCGAGCCAGAAGTCGTTGTGGTGGGCCATCCGGTAGACGGAGACGTCGTTGAGCACGCTCTTCGGCTCGGCCTCGCGCTCGATGCAGGCCGCCCCGACCTCGTGGCCGAGCGAGACGAGCTCCTCCGCCAGATGCTCCACCGAGCGTTCCGCCCCACCCACGATGTGAGGCGGGTAGAGCGAACTCAGGTGAAGGATTCTCATCGAGGTACCGGACCGTGATCGGACGAGGGCCGGCACGATGGCGCGTCCCAGTCTCGGCCGGAGCTTTAAGGAGCGGAGGAGGCCGCGAGCAAGGTGTTCTCGCCCGTCCCGTGAAGCTATCGCTCAACATGGTAAGTCGTCGGCGTCGCGCTGCGCGATCTCGGCTGGTCATGGTCGCGATGTTCGGCCGGGCCTGACGAGACGGCGATCGATCACGTCGCGGTAGAGCTCCAGGTAGCGCGCCGCGACGTGCGGGCACGCGACGCCGGCCAGCACCGTCGCGGCGTTGCGCAGCCCGCCCGGCAGATGCCGGGGGTCCGCGACGAG
>CAHJXE010000212.1 GCA_903644085.1 Hyphomicrobiales bacterium | reverse complement strand
CAACATCCTGGGAACCGCTCCGACAAGATGTCGTTATCAGCCCGAAGCAGCGGCCGCGAGACGGTGCCAACACCAAGCCGCCCGTTGCATGTCGCAATACTTCCTACCCTGGAGACACAGTATGAAGAACTATCTCGCATTTGGCATCGTCGGCGCGGCTATCGCCGTCGCGGCCCCCGCCAGCGCCCAGTCCTTGCTCCCGTTCCCTGGCCTTGGTCCGACATCCGAGTCTACGATGGCGTTCCGCGCCGAGGCGCTGCGTACGGACGCTTTCGAGATCGAGTCGAGCCGTGTCGCGCTTCAGCGCTCGCGCGACCCGCGTGTCCGGTCCTACGCCCGCCAGACGATCCAGGATCATCAGGCGACGACCGATGCGCTGCTGCCCGAGGGCTACTCGCTCAACGCAGCCGGCAACGTGGTGGCTGACGAGAAGGGTAGTCAGTTCGGATCGATCGGCGGCATCCTGTCGGCGCCGTTCACGGTTCCGGTCAACATCGTGGGACGGACCTTCGAGGGCAAGTCGCTGATCGACAACGAGCCGGGTACGCCGGGCAAACGCGTCGCGCTGGATCCCGAGCGTCAGCGCATGCTCGTCGATCTCGACCAGTCGCGTGGCCGGGCCTTCAACTCGACCTACGCGTCGCAGCAGGCACTGGCTCATCGCAAGGCAGTCGCGCTCTACACGGGTTACGCGCAGAACGGCGACCTCGACCAGGGCCGCGCTTTCGCGAACCAGGCTCTGCCGACGCTGCAGCAGCACCTGTATCAGGCCGAGCGGCTGGACGAGCGTTACGGCAACACCGAGCCGGCGTTCTGATCGACGCGACTTAGCTCGAATGGGATTGCGGCGGGCTCAGGCCCGCCGTTTTCTTATGTGCGGTATGGACGATTTGGACCGTTGCGACGAGGACGAGCGCAAATGCAATGCGGCTCACACGCTCTTGCGTCCCCGCTCCCGCCTCGGTAGCCGCGTCACCGGCAAGGCTGGGTCCGGTGCGCCGACGGGCTCGATGCGGATACCCGCGATCTCCGTCCCGCGTACGAGCTTGGCGAAGCGGGCCGCCGCATCCTGGCGGATCTGTACCTTCGTCTCGCGCTCGAAGATGCGAATCGGTCCGATCTCCCCCTTCGTCACGCCCCCGCGTCGGCACAGCATCGGCAGGAGCCATTTCGGATCGGCCTTCGTGGCCCGACCGACATTCAGGCGGAACCACGCCCCGCCCTCGTCCGGCTCGCGTCGTCCGGGCTCATTGCCTGACGGTGCCGGCATGCGGGACCTCGGCTCGGCGCGAGGCTCGCGCCGGGGTTGCGCGAAACCTGGGTCGGACACCTCCTCGGGGGCAGGCAGCCGCGCACGGTAGAGCCGCGCCAGGGCCACCGCGACGCTCTCGGGCGAGTGGCGGCCGAGCAGCACGCCGGCCAGGGCCGTATCCTCCTCGCCGGCCTCCTCGGTGAAGAGCGGGTCGCCCAGCAGCCGATCCTGGTCGAGCCTGCGGATCTCGTTCGCGGGCGGCGGCCCGCTCCAGTGTGGAACGATGCCCGCCACCGCCATCATCTGCTCGGCACGGCGGCGGCGCGAGGCCGGCACCAGGATGACGCTCACCCCCTTGCGCCCCGCCCGGCCCGTGCGGCCGCTGCGGTGCTGGAGCGCCTCCGCGTCGTGCGGCAGGTCGGCGTGGATCACGAGATCGAGCCCCGGCAGGTCGATGCCGCGCGCCGCGACGTCGGTCGCGACGCAGACACGCGCGCGGCGGTCGCGCAATGCCTGGAGCGCCTGATTGCGCTCGCTCTGGCTGAGCTCGCCCGACAGCGCCACGACCGAGAAGCCGCGCTCGGCGAGCGAGGATTGCAGGTGGCGCACCGCCTCACGCGTGTTGCAGAAGACGAGCGCGGTCGGGGCTTCCGCGTGACGCAGCGTGTTGACGACGGCGTGCGAGATCTCGCGCGGATGCACCCGCACGGCCCGGTACTCGATATCGGCGTGCCCGCCGTCACGGTTCGCGACCTCGATGCGCATCGTGTCGCGCTGAAAGCTGCGCGCGAGCGTGACGATCGCCCGTGGCAGGGTCGCGGAGAAGAGGAGCGTGCGGCGCTCGGTCGGGGTCGCCTGGAGGATGAATTCCAGGTCCTCCCGGAAGCCGAGATCGAGCATCTCGTCCGCCTCGTCGAGCACGACGGCGCGCAGCACCGAAAGGTCGAGGCGGCCGCGCTCCAGATGATCGCGCAGCCGCCCCGGCGTCCCGACCACGATATGCGCGCCCTCGGCGAGCTGGCGCTGCTCGCGCCGTGGGTCCATCCCGCCGACGCAGGACACGACGCGCGCGCCGGCCTCCGCGTAGAGCCAGGACAGTTCGGCCTGCACCTGCAACGCGAGTTCCCGCGTCGGCGCGATGACGAGTGCCAGCGGCTCGGCCGCGCGTTCGAACCGCTCGGCTTCCCCGATCAGGGTCGAGGCGAGTGCCAAGCCGTACGCGACCGTCTTGCCGGAGCCGGTCTGCGCGGAGACGAGGAGATCGCGCTCCGCCGCCCCAGGGTCCAGCACCGCCGCCTGGACGGGCGTCGGGTCGACGTAGTCGCGCGCCGCGAGCGCACGCAGGAGCGGGGGAGAGCTGGAGAGGAATGCCAAGACGAGCCGTTCGGTGCGGGCGAAACGGCCCGGAGCGTCGCTCTACGACATTCGAGCGCCGAACGCTCGGGTGATCGCTCGACGGCGCGTAACAGGCTCGCGCGGCTCCCTCTCCAGGATGGGAGAGGGTTGGGGTGAGGGTGCGCCAGTCGGATCGGATTATCGCGAGGCCGCGTGCCTCGCCCAAACCGCCACGCCCCACCCGAACGCGACCGTGATGATGGGCGCGACGATGAGGCCGAAGATCTGGGTCCCGTTCACTCCTACGCCGCCACGACCTCCGGCACCTTGTCGGCGGGCGGTGTGTTGCGGGAGCGGCCGATGCGGGGCAGGCCGTCGATGATCACCATGCCGATGCCCGGCAGGTCGCCGAGCTGCACGCATTCGAGGAGGTCGCGCCCGGCCGAGTGCTGGGCTCGGTCGAGCAGCACGAAATCCGCCGCGCGCCCGACCTCGATCAGCCCGCAATCGAGCTCGCGCATCCGCGCCGTGTTGCCGGTGCCGAGGCAGAAGGCGAGTTCGGCCGGCAGGTCGCCGATGGAGGAGAGCATCGCGATCATGCGCAGGATGCCGAGCGGCTGGACGCCGGACCCGGCCGGGCCGTCGGTGCCCAGGATCACGCGGGCGAGCTGGTCCATCTCGCGTGCGATGCGCAGCGTGTAGAGCGCCGAGCGCTCGTTGCCGTTATGCACGATCTCGAGCCCGCGCCCGCAGCCCTCGCAGATGCAGCGGATCTCGCGGTCCGGCAACGCGGTGTGGCCACCGTTGATGTGGCCGACGACGTCGGTATCCGCCTCCAACACCACGGCCGAGTCGATGAGGCCGGAGCCGGGGATCGACGGTCCGCCGGTGTGGATCGTCGACTGGATGCCGTACTTGCGCGCCCAGGCGACCATGGTCCTCGCGGTCGGCCCGTCCTTGACGCCGCCGAGCCCGACCTCGCCCAGGAGCTTGACGCCGGCATCGGCCAGCTCCTTGAAGTCGCTCTCCACCATGCCGGGCTCGATCACGGGCGCGCCCGCCATGATCTTCATGCCGCCGGGGCGGAAGTTCGTGAAGGCGCGCTCGGCGAAAATCGCCATCGCCTTGAGGCCCACGATGTCCTTGGGGCGGCCCGGCATGTGGACCTCGCCGGCCGAGATCATCGTGGTGACGCCGCCGTTCAGCGTCGAGTCGATCCAGTTCATCTGGCTCTGCCGCGGCGTCCAGTCGCCCGCCACCGGATGGACGTGGCTGTCGATCAGCCCGGGCGCGATCGGCGACCCTTTGGCGTCCACGACCGTCGTCGCGCCCGCCTGGTCGACGTCCTTCGCGTGGCCCACCGCCGTGATGCGCCCGCCCACCGCCACGATCGTGTCAGCGTCGAGGATCGGTCGCTCCAGGGCGCCGGACAGCATGAGCCCGATGTTGCGGATGACGAGCTTCGCGTTCGGATCGACACTCGTTTGCGCGTCCTGCGCCATGATGGTCCTCTCCCCGGCCGTGAGTCTCGGTCTGCAAGATCATTCGTACGCGAATGATTCCAACGTGCAAAGCCTGCGCCACCCGGCGGTCCGGCCTCGCGCTCGATGGGCGGGCCCCCGAGTCGAATGGATAAGGATTCTGATCTAGGAGGAGGAACGCGGGTTGGCAGCCGCGGTCCACGCGTTCGAGTCCCAGCTGATGGCCAGACCTCCATCCTCCGAAGCCGCGTCCGGCGACAATGCCTTGACTGCGCGGCAGGCCAAGGCCCTTCACGCGAAGCTCGCGCCCGAGCTCGCGGCGCATAACCGGCGCTACCACGCGGAGGACGCGCCCACGATCTCGGACGCGCAGTACGACGCGTTGCGCCGCCGGATCGAGGCGCTGGAGGCGGCGTTCCCGGAGCTCGCGGCCGCGAGCCCGAGCGCCGAGGTCGGGGCCGCGCCCACCTCCACCTTCGCGAAGATCCGCCACCGCGTGCCGATGCTGTCGCTCGGCAACGCCTTCGCGGAAGAGGAGATCGGCGAGTTCGTCGGGCGAATTCGCCGCTTCCTGGGGCTCCAGGACGGCGAACTCGCGTTCACGGCCGAGCCGAAGATCGACGGATTGTCGCTCTCGCTGCGCTACGAGGCCGGACGGCTGGTCAGCGCCGCGACGCGGGGCGACGGCAGCGTCGGCGAGGACGTCACCGCGAACGCCCGAACGGTCGCGGACATCCCCGAGACGCTCGCCGGCGAGGACGTGCCGGCCGTGTTCGAGGTTCGGGGCGAGGTCTACCTGACGCACGCGGATTTCGCCGCGATCAACGCCCGGCAGGTCGAGGCGGGCCGGGAGCCGATCGCGAACCCGCGCAACGGCGCGGCCGGCAGCCTGCGCCAGAAGGACCCCGCGGTCACGGCCGCCCGGCCGCTCAGGTTCTACGCCTACGCGTGGGGCGAGATCAGCGCCCGGCCGGCCGCCACGCAATCCGGCATGGTGGAGGCGCTCGGCCGGTTCGGCTTCAAGACGAACCCGCTGATGAGCGTCTGCCGCTCGGTCGCCGAGATGCTGGCGCGCTATCACCTCATCGAGGGCCGGCGCGCGGGCCTCGGCTACGACATCGACGGCGTCGTCTACAAGGTGGACGACCTGGGGCTTCAGGAGCGGCTCGGCTTCGTGTCGCGCGCGCCGCGCTGGGCGCTCGCGCACAAGTTCTCGGCCGAGCAGGCCACGACGGTGATCGAGGACATCGACATCCAGGTCGGCCGCACCGGCGCGCTGACACCGGTCGCGAAGCTCCGGCCCGTCACGGTCGGCGGCGTCGTGGTGCAGAACGCGACGCTGCACAACGAGGACTACATCCGGTCGATCGGGACGGACGGGCAGCCGATCCGCGACGGGCAGGATTTCCGGATCGGCGACACGGTCACGATCCAGCGCGCGGGCGACGTCATCCCGCAGGTGCTAGGCGTGGTGGAGCGGGCCGAGGGCGCAGAGCCCTACGTTTTCCCGACCGTCTGCCCGGTCTGCGGCAGCGGGGCGCTGCGCGAGGTGAACCCGCGCACCGGCCGCCCCGATTCGGTGCGGCGCTGCACGGGCGGGCTCATCTGCCCGGCGCAAGCCGTCGAGCGGCTGAAGCATTTCGTGTCGCGCCCAGCGATGGATATTGACCGGCTCGGCGACACGATCGTCGAGACGCTGTTCACCGAGGGGTTGGTCGCGAAGCCCGCCGACCTGTTCCGGCTCAAGTTCGAGCCCGTGCGCCGGGCCATCGCGGCGCGGCGCGACAGGCAGATCGCCGAGCGCTTCGCGGCGCAGAACCGGGTGCGCGCCACGAAGGCGAA
>CAHJXE010000211.1 GCA_903644085.1 Hyphomicrobiales bacterium | reverse complement strand
CAGCCCAGCCAACGAGCTGATGCTCGGTTTCGGCACGGTTCGCCCCTGGACCGCGCTCCGCAACACCCTCATGCTCGCGCGCGAGATGCACATGACGACCGGAGTTCGAGATCCATGAGTGAGACGCCCGTCGAACAGGCCACCGCGCCGGCCAAGCCAGCGCCCGGTCGCATCCCGAGCGCGCCCTATCACCAGGTGCTGACCGGCCAGCCGGCGCTCGTGACCGGGGCCAATTCCGGGATCGGCCGGGCCGTCGCGCTCGGCCTCGCGCGGGCCGGCGCGGACGTCGTGGTCAACTACATCACCCATCCCGAGACGGCCGACGAGGTCGCGCACGAGATCGAGGGCATGGGCCGCAAGGCCATCACCCTGAAGGCCGACGTGAGCCGGGAGGACGACGTCGAGCGCATGTTCGCCGACGCGATCGCGCAGTTCGGCACGCTGCACATCTCGGTCAGCAACGCGGGGCTGCAGCGCGACTCGGCCTTCGACGAGATGACCCTGGAGCAGTGGAACACCGTCATCGGGGTGAACCTCACCGGGCAGTTCCTGTGCACCCGGGCCGCGACGCGCGAGTTCAAGCGCCGTGGCGTCGACCCGTCGGTCTCGCAGGCGGCCGGCAAGCTCATCTGCATGAGCTCGGTCCACCAGGTGATCCCCTGGGCCGGACACGCGAACTACGCGGCCTCCAAGGGCGGCGTCATGCTCCTGATGAAGAGCATCGCGCAGGAGCTGGCGCCGCATTTCATCCGGGTCAACAGCATCGCGCCCGGCGCCATCCGCACGCCGATCAATACCGCCGCCTGGGAGACCGAGCAGGCCTATGCCGACCTGATGACGCTCGTGCCCTACAAGCGCATCGGCGAGCCCGACGACATCGCGCAGGCGGCCGTGTGGCTCGCCTCCGACGCGGCCGACTACGTGACGGGTGCCACGCTCTTCGTCGACGGCGGCATGACGCTCTACCCGGGTTTCGCGACGGGTGGCTGACGGCCGTCGGCGGCCGTGGCGGCGTCGTCCTGCGTCCGGAGCGTCCGGCGCGCCACGATGCCCAGCGTCGAACCCTGCACGATGATGCTGAAGAGCACGACCGCGTAGGTGGCGGCCAGGATCGCGGGTTTAGCGGACCCGTCCGGCACCGAGAGGGCGAGCGCGACCGAGATGCCGCCCCGCACGCCCGCCCAGGTGAGGAACGGGACGTTGTGGACCGACATCAGCCCGCGGCCTCGCGAGATCAGAGGCGGGACGCCGACGGCGAGGACCCGAGCGACGAGTACGACCGGGATCGCGAGGACCGCGAGCACGAGCGCCGCGCGATCGAACCGGAGGACGAGGACCTCCAGGCCGATCAGCAGGAACAGCACCGAGTTCAGCACCTCGTCGATCATCGTCCAGAGCGCGAAGACGTAGGTCTGTGTGCGATCCGACATGGCGTCGCGCGGGCCTCTATCGCCGATGAGGAGGCCGGCCGCCACCATGGAGAGCGGGCCGGAGACGTGGAGCCGCAGCGCGATCGCGTAGGTGGCGGTCACCAGCGCCAGCGAGATCAGGACCTCGACCGGGTAGTCGTCGACCAACCGCATGCCCCAATATGCCGCGTAGCCCGTCGCGAGGCCGAGGAGGACGCCGCCGCCCGCTTCCACGAGGACGAGCTGGCCGATCGCGACGGCGCCCGTCTCGTGCTGCCCGCCGCCGCCGCCGAGGGCGAATTGCAGGAGCACCGCGAACAGGACGACGCCGACGCCGTCGTTGAACAGCGCCTCGCCCTGCATCTCGACTTCCAGCGTCTCGGGGATGCTGACGCTCTTCAGCGTGCTGATGACCGCCACGGGATCGGTCGGGCTGATCAGGGCGCCGAAGACCAGCGCCCAGGTGAACGGGAGGTCGTAGCCGAGCAGGATCGCCCCGCCCCACATCCCGGCCGCCACGATCGCGGTCGACATGAGGGTGCCGATCACAGCCAGGATCGCGACCGGCATCGCGCGGCTGCGCAGCCGGCCGAGGTCGATGTGGAGCGAGCCGGCGAAGAGCAGGAAGGCCAGCATCCCGTTCATCACGACGTCCGTGAAGTCGATCTGCCCGAGCGCGGCCGCCACGCCCTCGTAGATGTTCCGGTTCGGGAACGCGGCCTCGAGGCCGACGACGGCGAGCGAGGCCACGACGCTCATGCCGAGGAGCCCGACCGCGTGCGGGAAGGGCAGGAACTTGCGGTTGATCCAGCCGAACAGGGCCGAGAGCGTCAGCAGGAGGGCCGCGAGATCGAGCATCGACAGCATGCGGATCAAGTCCTCGCGATACGGCGTCGGGCGACCAGCCGGGTCACTTCGACGGCCCCGAAGAGCCCAGGTCCACGATGTGTGTGAACGCGGCGTGGCGACGTCTCAGGTCGGCGAGATCCTGGCCATTGGGGACGGCGCGCTCGGCATCGGCCAGCACGAGGCCGGCGTGCCGCCGGAGCCCCGCGAGACGCGCCGGATCGCGCTCGGCGGTCGCGACGGCCGCCAGGACCTCCAACATCCGGTCGAGTACCGCGACGCTCGCCTGGGCGTTCTGACGGATCATGTGGAACATGGCATCGAGCAACCCGTCGTAATCGACCCGCGGGGTGACCAGCACCGCGCGTCCGCCACGCTCCCAGACGCCACCCGGCAAATGGAACTCCGCAAGGTCGCACAAGGCGGCGCCCAGCCGGTCGATGACGCTGATCGCGGTATGCGGATCGTTGATGCCGGGCGAGAGCGCCCGGACCGCCACCTCGACCAGCTGCCGGATCGCGAACTCCAGGTCGGCCGAACTGACCCGCGCCGGCCCGAGCGCCGTCGCGTCCCGGATCGCGTTCCCGGCCTCCGGGTGGGGCGGCGTCACCCGGGCGATCGGCGTGCCCGGGAACACGTAGTCGCCCGGCCGCACCAAGAGGTGCACGGAGCTGCCCGTCCTCGCCGCCCAGTCCGCGAGGCCGTCTCCGTCGAGCTGCTGCAGGTAGCCGCGTCGCAGATCGGTGACCGGCTCGGCCTCGTCCCACCTGCCGAGGTCGGGTCGGACGGGCGGCGGCTCGGAGGTGGTCAGACGGCGCATCGCGTCCGACACGTCGTCGCTGACCAGCTCCACGACCGTGTCGACGTTGATGCGACCCGCCATGTGGCCCACGAAGTAGACGAGCGTGCCGACGCATACGAGCGCGAGCACGATCGCGACCGTGAGCGACAGGTGGGGGACGAAACTTCCCTCGTCCTGCGTGCGAACGCTGCGCAACACGACCAGCGCGTACGAGAAGGTGCCGAGATAGGCCCCCAGCGTGACCTGGTTGCCGCGGTCGCGGGTGAAGTTGCGCAGGAGCCGCGGCCCCATCTGGCCCGCCGCCAGCGAGAGCGCCGCGATGGTGATCGAGAAGACTGTCCCGGCGACCCCGATCATCGAGGACGCGACAGCCCCGAGGAGTGTGCGGGCGCCCGTCCCGCCGCCGTCATAGAGCCAGTGGCTGTCGAGAAGCGCGGGCGGCAGCACGCCGTTGCGGTCCACCGCCACCAGCGCCAACGCGGCCAGCACGCCTGCGACCACCATCGCGGCGGGGAGGAGCCAGAACGTCTCCGACAGATTGTTCAGGAACTGACGGAGACGAACGACCACGGCGAGGGCTTTCTGCGAAGGCGGAAGTTTTCCGCACAAGAGCTCATCGTTTCAGGGGAGCAACCGAGAGATCGAGCAACAGCCTCCTCGTCGATCTCGGGAAGCCCGACAAGGTCCTCCCCGTTCTCCGGCGTTACCGAACCCCGCATCGTCCCCTCGATCAGGGCGTCTCTGCTGAGGAGCCCGCATCGTCGAGCACCTCGATGTCGGGAAGGTCGCGCAAGGTGTCGAACCGAACGTCGACAGGAACGCGGACGTGGTGACATAGGTGTAGGGCGCGCCAGGCAGCGGAGCGCGCGGCCCGGACGCGATGAACCACCGGGCCCGGATCGCCGCGATCGTGTCGCGTGAGACCGGGGCTCCGAGGACGGCGTCGAGCTCAACGCGTGTGATCGGCTGCAGGTAGGCGATCGCCATCAGGACGGTCGCCTCGTAGCGCGACAGCTCAGGCCTCGGTGATCCAAAAATCAGCGCTGGGGCGTCTCGTCCGCGATCCCCTCCAGTGGCGACCGACGCCGCCGCAACACTGCAGACCCGCCAATCTACGCTGATCTTGTAAGTGCCCCGAATGACCGAGCGGCGCTATTCAGCCGACGGCAGCCCGCGCTGTTCCGCGTCGCGAGCACCAGCTCCTTCTCGACTGTGCAAACAAGGTGCTGTCGAGCGCGCGGAAGACCACCTGGGATAATATATCCTCATGGACGCCCTGATCGCGTGCGGGGCCGTCGGCTGCGCTAGGTAAAAGGTCTCGCTCGGGCGCGTGTCCTGTTCGCGGCGAATAGCGACTGCCTGGCGACGGTCACATCGGGCGCAGGCTCGGAGATCACCAACGTAACGATCGGGCCGAACGGCATCCATTACGCGACCGAAGCCGAGACCGGGACGGTGTTACGCTCACCCTATCCAAGTGACGATCCAGGCTTTCTGAGGCTGCTCAGCCTCGTGCGCGACGGTGCTTGCGTTAAGCTGCAGGCGCAAGGAATAAGTCCTCGGACCGCGCTCTCACGGCACGATCCCTCCCGCGCGACAGGAGGGCTATGGCTTCTCTTCGAGATCGAGCGATCTCCGGGTACAGGAACTTGTGATCCATCTGATTTTCGGTCTTCCCGCCGTTTACGTCGTCGCCAGCGTCCTTGGGCCGCTGCCGTGGCCGCTGATCGTCAAGCTCGGCGTGGCCGTCGCCATTCTCGCCGCATCCCAGTTCCACTATTGGAACCGACTGTCCTCCGGCTCGATCTTCTCGCCCGAATATTCGCGCTCCCTGGTGATCCTCTTCAACTGGACCATCGGCGCGATGGTGCTGCTGGCGGCCGTGCAGGCGGTCGTCGATCTCGGGTCGCTGCTGTCGAGGGTACTGCCGAACGGCGGCTGGGCGGTCACGGATGCCTGGCGGTATGCCGCGTCCTCGGTGGCCATGCTGACGGCGGCATTCGCCGTCGGGCAGGCGATCCGCGTGCCTCCGCTCAAGGACGTCGAGTTCCCGATCAGGGATCTGCCCGCCGATTTCGACGGGTACAAACTCCTGCAACTGACGGACCTGCACGCGAGCCGCCTGTTTCCGGCTTCCTGGACCCGGGCAGTCGTCCAGCGCTCCCTGGGGGCCGGAGTCGATCTGATCGTCGTGACGGGCGACTTCATCGACGGCACCGTCCCGGCGCGCCGGGCCGACGTCGAACCGCTGCGCGGGCTGCGGGCCCCGGACGGCGTCTGGGCCGTCACCGGCAATCACGAATACATCTTCGGTGCCGAGGCCTGGAGGGCGTGTATCGCCAGCCTGGGTATCCGCATTCTCGCCAACGAGCATGTGGTCCTGCGGCGAGGAGAGGCGAAGGTGGTGCTGGCCGGCGTCGAGGACCTCTCGGCAGAGCGAGGATCTCGGCGGCACGATCTCGACGCGGCGCTCACCGGAGCGCCACGAGGCGCCCCGGTGCTGCTCCTCGACCACCAGCCGCGAACGGCCCGGCAAGCCGCCGCGCGCGGCATCGCGCTGCAATTGTCCGGGCACACGCACGGCGGCATGGTCCTCGGCCTGGACCGGCTCGTCGCCCGCGCGAACGGGGGCTTCGTGTCGGGCGTGTACGAGGTCGACGGCATGACGCTCTACGTCAGCAACGGCACCGGCCTGTGGCCCGGCTTCGCGCTGCGGTTGGGGCGCCCGTCCGAGTTGACACGGATCACGCTCCGGCGCGTACCGTGACGGTCGGAACGCGGTGGCGGCCGATCGCCCTTGGTCCATCCAGGGTACTTGCGACGATGGCGGGGTGCCCGTCATGCCAGCTCGTTCCGCCACCAT